>CAIUGQ010000001.1 GCA_903898725.1 uncultured Burkholderiales bacterium
ATCGACATGAACCGCTGGCGGGCGAACGAGGCCCGCACGCGCGCCTCGAAGCGAGGGTCGGCGGGTTCGCGCCGCGGCGCGTCCAGGGCTGGCGTATCGGGCATGGCGGGGGATCGGGCGTGGCGTGGCCGGACGGGGCCCGTCGCGAGGCGGGAGGGCGGCCCGCGATCGGCTCGGACGCGCCGCCGCAGCGTAGTTGACGTTGACGTCAACGTCAATGCTCGGTGAGCGAGCGATGGAGGCGCGGAATGGAGGCGTGGGTTGTGTCGGCGTGGCGGCTGCGGTTAGGATCGACCGAGAATCAAACGAAGATCACGGCGCAACGACGCCGTCGGGAGGAGACCCCATGCGCAAGACCCTGTTCGCCGCCGCGGCCGTCGTCGCGTCGATGGCCGTCGGCCCCGTGCTCGCCCAGGGCAAGGAGCTCAAGATCGGCGTCATCTACGACCTGACCGGCGCCTTCGCGGCCGGCGGCTCGAACGCCAGCTACCTCGGCACCAAGTACGCGATCGACATGATCAACGAGCGCGGTGGCGTCGAGGGCTACAAGATCAAGCCCGTCTACGCCGATGCCCAGAGCAAGGCCGACGTCGCGATCAACGAGGCCGAGCGGCTCCTGAACCAGGAGAAGGTCGACATGCTGATGGGCGTGTTCTCGTCGGCCCACTGCGTGCCGATGGCCCAGAAGGCCGACCAGTCCAAGCGCTTCATGTGGGCCAACGTCTGCGTCGCCTCGGCGGTGCTCAAGGACAAGAACCTGCGCTACGTGTTCCGTGCGCAGGTGCACTCCGACCAGTTCGGCGAAGCCTCGTGCACCTTCCTCAACGAGCAGGCGAAGGCCCGGCTCGGCAAGGACCCGAAGGACCTGAAGGTCGCGATCATCTACGAGGACGGCCCCTACGGCTCGGGCGTCGCCTCGGGCAACGAGGCCGCGTGCAAGAAGTTCGGCATCCAGATCGCGCTGAAGGAGGGCTATGCGGCGACCTCGCCCGACCTCTCGCCGCTGGTGACCAAGCTCAAGCGCGCCCGGCCCGACGTCATCCTGCACACCGGCTACAACCCGGACATCACGCTGTTCCTGCGCCAATCCCGCGAGCAGGGCCTGAAGTGGGGGGCGCTGATCGGTCACGGTGCGGGCTACGGCCAGTTCGACAAGCTCTACGCCACCTTCAAGGACGACGCGAACTTCATCTACAACGTCGACCCGGTGGCCGCGCAGCTCCTCGATCCGAAGACCCTCGCGCCCGGCCTGGGCGCGGTGACCGCCGAGATGATCAAGCGCTACAAGGCCGACGTGAAGTCCGACGAGGTGCCGCCGCACGTGTCGATGGGCTTCAACCAGTCGTGGATCTTCTTCACCGACGTGCTGCCGCGGGCGATCAAGAAGTTCGGCGGCATCGACGCCGAGGCGCTGCGCCAGGCCTCGCTCGAGACTGACATCCCGGTGGGCGGCACCATCCAGGGCTACGGCGTGAAGTTCTTCCCGCCGGGCACGCCGATGGCGGGTCAGAACGAGCGCTCCTCGCCGGTCGTCATGCAGTACGCGGGCAACGACACCTTCGTCGTCTGGCCGTCGGCGATCAAGACCCGCGACCCGGTCCTGCCCCTGCCCAAGGGCCACACCTACGCGCCCTGACAGCTGAGCCGGCGGCGAGCACTGCTCGACGCCGGTGGCGGCGCTGGGGTTTCGGCGAGCACTGCTCGACGCCAGCGCCGCGGGCCGGGTCTGTCAGCCCGGCACTCGTGCTCCATGAACGTGAATCCGCCGAAAGGCGGCCGGACAGGTCGTTTCCATGCTCCGAATCGAGTCGATGACCAAGCGCTTCGGCGGCTTCACCGCCGTCGATCGCCTGTCGTTCGAGCTGCGCCAGGGCGAGATCCTCGGCCTGATCGGCCCGAACGGCTCCGGCAAGAGCACCACTTTCAACGTCATCGCGGGCCTGTACGCGCCGACCGAGGGCTCGGTGCGCTTCATGGACCGCGAGATCGGCGGGCTGCCGCCGAACCGGATCTGCCGGGCCGGCATCGCGCGGACCTTCCAGATCCCGCGTCCGTTCCGCAAGCTGTCGATCCTCGAGAACGCGACGCTCGCCGCCTACTACGGGGCGTCCGAGCCGGTCACGCGCGGCGAGGCGCAGCGCCGGGCCGAGGATGCGCTCGCGCTGATCGGCCTGCCGTCCGATCCGGGTGCGCGCGTCGACGGGCTGGGCGCGGCCGGGCTGAAGAAGCTCGAGATGGCGCGCGCGCTCGCGACGCAGCCCAAGCTGCTGCTCGCCGACGAGAGCCTCGGCGGCCTCGACGAGACCGAGATGAGCCAGGCGGCCGACATGCTGCGCCGCATCCGCGACGAGCGCGGCATCTCGATCGTCTGGGTCGAACACATCATGGGCGTGCTGATGCGGGTCATCGACCGCTGCCTGGTGCTCGATCACGGCGAGCTGATCGCCCAGGGCACGCCGGCCGAGGTCACGCGCGACCCGAAGGTCGTCGAGGTCTACCTCGGCACCGACGCGGAACAGGTGCAGGCGCAGGTCCGCGAGACCGACGCCGGGCGCGCGGGCGAACGCCAGGAGCGGACCTGATGCTGGAGCTGAACGGGGTGAGCGCCGGCTACGGCGCATTCCAGGCGCTGTTCGACGTGTCGCTGAAGGTCGACGCCGGCGAGGCGGTCGCGGTGATCGGCCCCAACGGTGCGGGCAAGACGACGCTGCTGCGGGTCATCTCCAAGCTGATCGAGCCGAGTGCGGGCGCGCTGTCGATGGAGGGCCGGCGCTACAACGAGATGCCCGCCCACGAGGTGATCGCGCTCGGCATCGCGCAGGTGCCCGAAGGCCGTCGGCTGTTCCCGCGGCTGTCGGTCGAGGACAACCTCAAGATGGGCGCGTACACGCCGGCGGCGCGCTCGCGCCACGCCGAGCGGCTCGAGTTCGTCTACTCGCTGTTCCCGAAGATGAAGGAGCGCCGGCTGCAGATGGCCGGCACGATGTCGGGCGGCGAGCAGCAGATGTGCGCGATCGGGCGCGCGCTGATGAGCGGCCCGAAGCTGCTGCTGCTCGACGAGCCCTCGGCCGGCCTCGCGCCGGTGGTGGTGCAGTCGATCTTCGGGCTGATGCGCACGATCCGCGAGCAGGGCTACACCGTGCTGATCGTCGAGCAGAACATCCAGCAGGTGCTCAAGGTCGTGGACCGCGCCTACCTGCTCGAGACCGGTCGGATCCGCCAGAGCGGCGCCGCAGCCGAACTGCTGGCGAGCGACGAGATCCGCCGCGCCTACCTCGGCGTCTGACAGGACACCCATGAGCGACTTCTTCGACATCTACCTCCTCGAGGCGGTGATCAACGGCCTGCTCCTCGGCGGGCTGCTGGCGCTGCTCGCGCTCGGCCTGAACCTGATCTTCGGCGTGATCGACGTCGTCTGGATCTGCTACGCCGAGATGATGATGATCGGCATGTACACGATCTGGTGGCTGCACGTCGAGCAGGGCTGGCCGCTGCTCGCGGCCTTCGCGGCGGGCATCGCGACGCTCGCGGTGCTGGGGGCGGCGCTGCACCAGTTCATCATCCGGCCGGTGCTGGCGGCCGAGCCGATCAACCAGCTGCTGGTGACCGGCGGGGTGCTGTTCTTCCTGCAGGCTGTGGCGACGGTGGCCTTCGGCGTCGAGTTCCGCAACCTCGGCGTGCGGCTGCCGGCCTTCGCGATCGGCGAGATGAACCTCTCGCTCGCGCGCCTGATCGCCTTCGCCGTGGCGCTCGCCGCGATCGGCGCGACCTGGCTGTTCCTGTCGCGCAGCTACATGGGCACCGCGATCCGCGCGATCAGCCAGGACCGCGCGATCATGCCGCTGATGGGCGTCGACCCGGGCCGCATCTACCTGACCACCTCGGCGATCGGCGGCGGGCTCGCCGGCCTCGCCGCCTGCCTGCTGGTGCTGCAGTACGACATCCATCCGGCGATCGGACTGTCGTTCGGCCCGATCACCTTCCTGATCTGCGTGATGGGCGGCCTGGGCAACCTGATCGGGGGCTTCCTCGCCGCGTTCGTCTTCGCGCAGTTCATCGCGGTCGGCGGCTTCATGTTCCAGCTCGAGTGGGGCTACGTGATCGCGTTCGTGTTCTTCATCGCGACGATGTTCTGGAAGCCCGAAGGGCTGTTCGCGAAGCGCAGGTGAGCCGATGAACCGATCGCAGATCCTCGGAGGCGTCGGGCTCGCGCTGCTGCTCGCGGCGCCGTTCGCCGGATTCGGCACCTACCCGCTGCACCTCGCCATCATGGCGCTGCTGTGGGGCTTCATCTACACCAGCTGGTCGATCATGGGCCGGCTCGGCATGGTGAGCTTCGGCCACGGCGCGTTCCTGGGCATCGGCGCCTACGGCTCGGTGCTGTTCTGGAACACTGCCGGCGTGTCGCCCTGGCTCGGGGCGCTCGGCGCGATCGTGCTGACGCTGGTGCTCGCGGTGCTGATCGGCTGGCCGTGCTTCCGCTTCCGGATCGTCGGCCACTACTTCGCGCTGGTGACGCTGGCGCTGTCGGAGGTGGTGCGGCTGGTGATCGTCGCGATGCGCGACCAGACCGGCGGCTCGCTCGGCATCACGCCGAAATCGGCGCTGGTCGACGGCGCCACGGTATCGGTCGGGGCGCTGCAGTTCTCGAACAAGCTGGTGTGGTTCTACATCGTGGTCGCCTGCTGGCTGGGCGCGCTGTGGGTCTGGCGGTGGGTGGACCGCAGCATGGACCGGCTGGCGCTCGAGGCGATCAGCGAGGAGGAGGATGCCGCCGCCTCGATCGGCATCGACGTCTCGCGGACCAAGCTCAAGGTCACGATGCTGTCGGCGGCGATGACCTGCATCGGCGGCGTGCTCTACGCGCAGTACCAGCTCTACGTGAACCCGGAGACGGTGTCGGGCATCGGCATCTCGCTGCAGATGGTGTTCGGCGCGATCGCGGGCGGCATGTTCGTGATGCTCGGGCCGACGGTGGGCGCGGTGTTCCTGCTGGCGCTGTCGGAGACGCTGCGGATCGCGGTGGGCAACACGATCCATGGGCTGGACCTGCTGATCTACGGCGCGCTGCTGGTGCTCTTCATCATCTACCTGCCCAAGGGCATCCTGGGCACGCTGCAGGCACGGCTCGAACGCAAGTCCTGAGGGAAGCCGCACGGCTGCGCGCCTCGACGCCGGCTCGGGCCTGCTCGCTACGGCTTCTTCGCGGCTTCGGGAGCGCGCGGGGTGTCTTCCCAGATCATCGGGCGCTCGCGTTCGCCGCCGAGGAACTCGATGGGGTCGTGGTTGTCGACGTGTCCGTACTGGCCCTGCCAGACCGACCAGCCGCACAGCTGCTGCAGCCGGCGCGGCATGCGGCGCGCGAGGTCGGCGGGCACGCCCAGCAGCTGGTTCTCCTGCTGGCGCATCCAGCCGACGCAGTAGTAGCAGGCGATCGCCCAGCGGCGCGCGTCGGTGAGGTTGGCGCCGCCCGCGTGCCATAGCGCGCTGTCGAACAGCAGGATGCTGCCGGCCGGCATCTCGGCGGCCACGGTCGGATGGTCGGCGCCGTAGCGCGGCGGGGCGTCGAAGCGGTGGCTGCCCGGCACGATGCGGGTCGCACCGTTGGCCTCGGTGAAGTCCGAGAGCGCCCACATCGCATTCAGCGCGATCGGGGCGCGCGGCCGCGGCAGGGGGATGCGCTGCGTGTCCTCGTGCAGGGGCTGCGCCGCCTGGCCCGGCGCGAGGGTGATCGCCGACAGCGAGGACAGCAGCAGTTCGGGGTCGAGCACCCGTTCGGCCACCGCCAGGGCGAGCGGATGCAGCGGCACCGGCCAGAACGCCTCGCCGTGCGCGAGCAGGTTGTAGATGCGCACCGTCCGCGTGCCTTCGAAGCGGCTCTTCGAGAAGCCCAGGCCGGCGTCCGCCTCGAGGCGTGCGAGCGCCTCGCGCAGGGCCTCGCGGGTGGCCTCGGGGATCGCGTCGCGCAACACGGTGAAGCCGTGCTCGCGGATCGCCTCGGCGTGCGCGGCGACGACCGCGGGGTCGGGGACACGGTCCGGTGCGCGATCGGACGGCTCGGCGGACGGCTCGGCGGGCATCTTGGCGGACCTCTCGGCGGACGTTTCGGCGGATCTCTCGGCGGACCCCGGGCGCAGGCCGATCAGGCGTCCGCGCGCCGGGTGCCGCGCACCGTGTCGGCATCGGTCCGCGCGGCGCGCTCGAGCAGCGTCCGGCAGCGGGTCTCGTGGGCGGCGATCTCGCCGAGCGTGACCTGCAGGTCCTCGAGCTGGCGCTCGAGCGTCGACCGGTGTCCGGCCAGCACCTGCAGGAAGCGCTGGAGCTGTGCGGCGGTGTCCGAAGGCGACTCGTACATGTCGACCAGATCGCGGACCTCGGACAGCGACAGCCCGAGCCGCTTGCCGCGCAGCGTGAGCTTCAGGCGCGTGCGGTCGCGCTGCGTGTAGACGCGCTGACGGCCGCCGGTGCCGGCACGCGTGGGCGCGAGCAGGCCCTGGTCCTCGTAGAAGCGGATCGCGCGCGGCGTGATGTCGAACTCGCGGGCGAGCTCGGTGATCGTGAACGTGGCCATCGGCTTGGGGTTCGACGCGGCCTCGGCGGCGGAACGCGGCCCGGATCGGCGGGCGGCGCGCGGGTAGACTGACGTTGACGTAAACGTCCGATTCTAGCCGCGATGAATCCCCACGAGCACGAGCTGAGCTACCCGTTCGACGACACCCTGCCCGAGCCCGGTCGTCGGCTGCAGGTGGCGCCGGGCGTCTTCTGGCTGCGCATGCCGCTGCCGTTCGCGCTGAACCACATCAATCTCTGGCTGCTGCGCGACCGGTTCCGCGGCCGCGACGGCTGGACGCTGATCGACTGCGGCGTCGCCACCGACGAACTGCGCGGCCACTGGGAGACCGTGATCGCCGAGGAGCTCGAGGGGCTCCCGATCGTCCGGGTGCTGTGCACCCACACCCATCCGGATCACGTCGGCCTGGCCCGGATGCTGTGCGACCGCTTCGCGGCGCCGCTGTGGATGACCCTCGGGGAATACGCGATGGGCCGGATCCTGTCGGTCGCCATGCCCGGCGCGGACCCCGAGGCCGGCTATCGGCACTACCGCCGCAACGGCATGGCCGAGGGGCCGCAGCTCGAGGCGCTGGGCTCGCGCGTGCGCAGGCACTTCCCCTCGCTGGTGCCCGAGATGCCGCAGTCGTTCCGGCGGATCGGCGACGGCGAGGCGATCCCGATCGGCGACCGGACATGGGCCGTCATCGTCGGCACCGGTCACTCGCCCGAGCATGCGGCGCTGTTCAGCGAGGCCGACGGTCTGCTGATCTCCGGCGACATGGTGCTGCCGCGGATCTCGACCAACGTGTCGGTGTTCGACCTCGAGCCCGAGGCCAACTCGCTCACCTGGTACCTCGATTCGCTGCGCCGCTTCGAGCCGTGCCCGGCCGACGCGCTGGTGCTGCCCTCGCACGGGCGGCCGTTCCGCGGCCTGCACCGGCGCATCGAGCAGCTTCGCGAGCATCACGACGAGCGCCTCGCGGTGGTCGCCGCGGCCTGCCGCGAGCAGGCGCACCATGCGGCGGGCATGGTGCCGATCCTGTTCGGACGCGAGTTCGACGCCCACCAGATGATGTTCGCGCTCGGCGAGTCGCTGGCCCACCTGAACGCGCTCTGGTACGACGGCGTCCTGCGGCGCGAGACGGGCGAGGACGGCGTGGTGCGCTTTCGCGCGGCCTGAGCCGCCGCTCGGGGCCGCCGACGCCGTGCCCTAGCCCGGCAGCCAGGTCGCCAGACGCGCGGCCAGCGCCGCGCGATCGATCGGCTTCGACAGGTAGTCGTCCATGCCCGCGGCGATGCAGCGGTCGCGGTCGCCTTCCATCGCGTTCGCCGTCAGCGCGATGACCGGTGTGCGCGGCAGCCCCTGCGCATGCTCGATCTCGCGCCAGCGCCGGGTCGCTTCGTAGCCGTCCATGACCGGCATCTGGCAGTCCATCAGCACCACGTCCCAGCGGCGCGCCTGCAGTTGCTCGAGCGCGCGCTCGCCGTCGACCACGACGGTCGAGGCGATGCCGAGCCGCTCCAGGAGCGCGGCCGCCAGCACCTGGTTGATCGCGTTGTCCTCGACCACCAGCGCCGAGAACCTCGGCGGGGACGCGGGGGCGGCGCGCGGCGAGGCGGGAACGCCCGCGGCGCCGGCGGTCCGGGCCGAGGCGTCGCTGCCGAAGGCGCCCGGGGACACGGACGGGACGGGCAGGCCCAGCGAGGCGCGGACGGCGGGCACGGCCGGCAGCGCATCGGGCGTGCCGTCGAGCAGCGCCGCGACCGCGCGGGCTCGCAGCGGCCAGGCCAGACGCGGCAGCATGCCGGTGCCCGGCAGCGGTCGACGCGCCACCAGGGCGACGCGCGAGGCGGCGCCCTCCGCGCCCTCCGCACCGTCGGCACCGCCGGGTGCCGCAGCCAGCCGGGCGGCCACTGCGGCGGCGTCGGGCCGGGCACCGTCGATCAGCACCGGCGTGTCGGTCGGCGGGGCGTCCGGATCGACGTCCTGCACCACCACCCCCCAGCCGGCGAGCTGCGCGCGCTGCAGCGGGTCGAGACCGAGCAGCGCGAGCGAGCGCCCGGCGAGGCGCGCGCGCGGTGCACGGGGCGTGGCCTTGTCGATCGCCGGATGCCAGCCGATCGAGAAGCGGAACTCGCTGCCCTCGCCCTCGTGCGTCGTCACGCCGATCGTGCCCCCCATCAGCTCGACGAGCTGCCGGCTGATCGCCAGCCCCAGGCCCGTGCCGCCGAACCGGCGGGTCGCCGAGCCGTCGACCTGCGAGAACGGCTGGAACAGGTCGCGGACCTTGTCGGCGGGGATGCCCGGGCCCGTGTCGCGCACGCGCAGCTCGAGCTGGCGGACCGCGGGGCTGAAGCTCACCACCACCTCGACGCCGCCGTGCGACGTGAACTTCACCGCGTTGCCCACCAGGTTGCTGAGCACCTGGCGGAACCGGACCTCGTCGCCGTGCATCGCGCCGGGCACCATGCCCTCGATCCGGTAGCCGAGCTGCAGGCCCTTGGCGGCGGCGCGGTCGGCCACCAGCTCGAAGGTGTCCTCCAGCGACTCCACCGGATCGAAGTCGGCCTGCTGCAGGCGCAGCTTGCCGGCCTCGATCTTCGACAGGTCGAGGATGTCGTCGATGATGGTCAGCAGCGCGTTCGCGCTGCGCTGCACGGTGGCCACCATCTCCTGCTGTTCGGGGTCGAGCGTGGTGTCGCGCAGCAGGTCCGTCACGCCGATCACGCCGTTCATCGGGGTGCGGATCTCGTGGCTCATGTTGGCGAGGAACTGCGACTTCGCCCGGGTCGAGTCGAGGGCGGCATCGCGCGCGGCGGACAGTTCGCGCTCGTGCATGTCCTGGGCGGTCGCATCGGCCACCAGCGCGGCGTAGTAGGGCGCGTCGCCCAGGCGCAGCTCGCTGATGGCGACGTCGGCCGGGAAGCGCGTGCCGTCGCGCCGCACGCCTTCGACCCGCCGGCGCCGGCCGGCCGCGCCGGTCACCGTCGGCTGCAGCGCGTCCTCGGGCAGGAAGGCGAGCGCCGAGGTGCCCGGGAGCGTGTGCGGCTCGTGGCCGAACATCAGCGCGGCGACCCGGTTGCACTGGACGATCCGGAAGGCGCGGTCGTAGACGAGGACACCGTCGAGCATGCCGTCGAAGGTGGCGCGCAGGGTGCCTTCGCTGAACCGCAGGATCGACTCGGTCTCGGCGCGACGCACGACCTCGCCGCGCAGCAGCTGGTTCGCCGCCTCGCGGTCCTGCGCGAGGCGTTCGGCCGCGCGCATCGAGCTGCGCAGCCCGCGGAACGCGAGTCCCACCAGCAGCATCGCCGCGCCGACGACCAGGGTGCTCATCGCGACCGCTTCGCGCAGCCCCGCGCGCATGCGCTGCGCCCCGTCGACGATCGGCCGGCTGACCTCGAGGACGCCCCGCACGTCGCCGACCTTCCAGTCGGTCCGCGGCGAGCCCGGATAGCGGTTGTGGCATTCGACGCAGCTCGCCTGCAGGCGGTCGGCGACCGCATAGCGCAGCGTCGGCGTGCCGTCGACCGTCTCGATGCGATGGAAGGGCCGGTCCGGATCGGCGCGCAGCGCGGCCAGCGCCGCGGTCTCGAAGTCGTCGAGCTTGCGTGTGCCCGCGCGCCAGGGGAACGGCAGCTCGCTGAACAGGCGCACCCGCTGGCCCGCGGCCGCCTGACCGACGAAGTCGCCGAAATCGAGCATGTAGGTCGCCGGCAGCGGCAGCGCGCCCGGCTGGTCGCGGTAGGCGTGGGTGATCGCCAGCCCGCCGTCGCGCGCGCGCGGCACGATCTCGGCGCTGTAGAAGTTGCGCATCTGCGTGATCGCGCGGGTGTGGCGCTCGGCATCCTCGAGCACGCTCGCCTCGTGCTGGGCGACCGACTCGCGGTGCAGCGACCAGATCACCGACGCCGCGCCCGCCACCAGCACCAGCCCGCACAGCGCGAGCAGCAGGAGGAATCGGCGGGCGGTCGCGCTGCCGGTCTCGACCGACTCGGCGACGAGCGGGTCGGGACTGGGGTCGGCGTCCGGAGCGAGGCGTGCTGACATCGCACGACCCTATCGGGATGTGTGCCCGAGTCGTCGAGGCGACCGCGCAGCGGACCGCCGAACCGGACGGGCGGACGGGGCCGCGCGGGCGGCCCGGTCAGACGCCCCCGCCGCCGCGCGCCCGGGCGCTCACGCCGCCCGGGGCTTGACCCGCGAGGCGGCGAGCTTGGCGCGGGTGCGCGCGGTCTCGA
>CAIUGQ010000002.1 GCA_903898725.1 uncultured Burkholderiales bacterium
CTTGAGCAGCGCGCGGGCCTTCGCCAGGTCGGTGTTCCAGCCGTGCGGCTGCGGCCACGCGGTGGTCTTCGGATCGTTCGAGCCGCCGTACAGCTTGATCGCGCGGCCGTAGACGGCGACCTCGTTCATCTTGTCGTACGGCACCGCCAGCGCGATCGCCTGGCGCACGCGCACGTCCGAGAAGGGCTTGCTCTTGACGTTCATGCCCACGTACCAGATCGCGTTCTCGATCGGCGTGGAGACGACCTTGAGCGTCGGCTCCTTCGCCATCTCGGCGAAGTCCTTCGGTGGCATCTCGTAGGTCATGTCGATGTCGCCCTTGACCAGCAGCGCGCGCCGCGTGCCCGCGTTCGGCACGTCGCGCTGGATCACGCGGCGGATCTTGGGCAGCGGGCCGCTCTTCCAGTCGTCGTTGCGGACATAGACGATCTCCTGGCCCGGACGCCAGGACTCGAGCTTGTAGGCGCCGCCGCCGGCGACATTGTTCTTCGTCCACTGGAGGCCCCAGGGGTCCTCCTTGGTGACGTTCTTCTTCACCAGCTCGGCGTTGAAGACGCTGGGCACGGGCACCGCCATGTCCATCATCGTCATCTTGTCCGGGCGCAGGAAGTTCACGCGGAAGGTGTGGTCATCGACGACGACGAACTGCTCGGGCTTCTCGAGCGAGCCGGCCGCCATCTGGAAGGTCGGGAAGCCGCCCACCGACACCGCGCGGTCGAACGACCACTTGACGTCCTTCGCCGTCACCGGCGTGCCGTCGTGGAACTTGGCGTTCTTGCGCAGCCGGAAGGTGACATGCGAGTTGTCGGGCGCGATCGTCCACGACTCGGCGAGCTCGGGCTCGAGCTTGCCGAAGTCGTAGGTCACCTGGCCGTTCGGCAGCGTCTTCTTGCCGAAGGTCATCAGGCGGTCGTAGCAGATCCAGGACACGCCGTAGCTCGGGCGGTTGGCACCCACCGTATGGATGTCGAGCGAGTTCGGCCCGAACTCGTTGGCGACGACCAGCAGCTCCTTGCGGCGATCGGTCTGCGCGATCGCGTTCGGGACCGACGCGGACAGACCGGCCAGCGCGGCCGAACCCTTGACGAAACGACGACGATCCAAGGCGGAACTCCTTCAGTGTGGTGCCAACGAGGCGATGTATGCGCGCCAGCCACCGAAGTCGGTGACCTCCCGGGCCCCGGCAAGCGCATACGGCTCGCAGAGGAAACCCTTGACCCAGTCACCCGACGCCGTCTCGATCGTGCCGATCGCGAGCGGTGCCGGGATGCCTTCCATGAACGAGGCCCAGCCCGCGCGCGGCAGCGCCCAGACCTCGATCTCCAGTGAGGTGCCCTGCGCATCGCGGACCATGCCGGGGCGCGCCGGCGTGGTGCCGGGCAGCGCATAGAGGCGGTAGGCCGCAGCGGTCCGCGTGCGTGCGACCAGGCGTGCGCCGCGCGAGGTGAGCTGGCCGTTGAGCGGCAGCCCGGACAGGTGCGCACCGACCACGGCGATCGGCACGCTGTGGGCGTCGGCGAGCGGCCTCGCATCCGGGCCCGCGGGCGCACCGGGCGCGAGCGCCGGCGCGAGGCGGGCGGCGAGGCCGAGCAGACGCTCGTCGGAGAAGCCGGCGCCGATCAGCGACACGCCGAAGGGCAGCCCGTCGGTGCGCAGCCCGGCCGGCACGTTGAGCGCAGCCAGGTCGAGCAGGTTCGCGAAGTTGGTGTAGATGCCGAGCCGGCTGTTGAGCTCGACCGGGTCGGCCAGCATCTGCTCGATGGTGTAGAGCGTCGGCACGCCGGGCAGCAGCAGCGCCGCGTGCTCGCGCCAGAACGACTCGACCTCGCGCCGCAGCGTCGCCATCCGGTAGACCGACTCGAATGCGTCGCGCGCCGAGCCCGAGCGGCCGGTGACGATCGCCCGCACCACCGGGTGCACGGCCTGCGGGTTCGCACGCGCGAAGTCGCCGACCGCCGCGTCGCGCTCGGCCACCCACGGGCCGCCGTAGAGCATCGCGGCGATCTCGCCGAGCGGCGCGATGTCGACCTCGACCAGCTCGACGCCGGCCTCGCGCAGCCGCGCGAGCGTCTCCGCCCAGGCGGCACGCTGCACCTCGTCGCCGTAGAACTCCGGCCGCGCCGGCACCGACAGCCGACCCTGCGGCGCGCGCCAGCCGGCGTCGCCGATCGCCTCGCGCGCCGCATCGCGCGAATACGGGTCGAGTGCGTCGAAGCCGCGCGCCGCCTCGAGCGCGCGCTGCGCGCCCGCCAGGTCGTGCGCGAAGATCGACACGCAGTCGAGCGAGCGGCACGCGGGCACGACGCCGCGCGTCGACAGCAGGCCGCGCGTGGGCTTGACCCCGACGAGTCCGTTGAGCGTCGCCGGCACGCGGCCCGAACCGGCGGTGTCGGTGCCGAGCGAGAACAGCACGTCGCCGCGCGCCACCGCGACTGCGGAGCCGGAGCTCGAGCCGCCGGACACGTAGCGTGGGTCAATCGCGTTGGCGACCGCACCGTACGGCGAGCGCGTGCCGTTCAGGCCGGTGGCGAACTGATCGAGGTTCGTCTTGCCGAGGACGATCGCGCCGGCGTCGCGCAGCCGGCCGACCGCGCCCGCATCGGCCGTCGGCCGGTACGCGTACGCGGGGCAGCCCGCCGTGGTGTCGAAGCCGACAACGTCGATGTTGTCCTTGACCGCGAACGGCACGCCGAACAGCGGCAGTGCCGCCGCGTCGCCGCCGACCTCGGCGAGCCGCCGACGCAGGTGCTCGAGCTGCGCATCGAGCGCGGCGTCGTCGGCCCGCGCGATCCACACCGGGTTCGGTCCGCGCTCTGCATGGATCTCGGCGCGCAGCAGGGCCTCGACATGGGCCAGCGGATCACGCGCCGCACGGGCGGCATCGAGCCAGGCACCGATTCGGTCGGGGGCACCCGTGCCCGCGGAGGGTTCGTCTGAGCGGGTCATGGAGGAGGAGGAGATCGCCTGGAACGCCATCATGTATACAAGTGGGCGCACAAGGCGATGCAACGAGCGTGCCAGCGCGGCCGTGCGCCGGCACGGTGCGGCGCGCGGGGGCCGGGATCGGGGGATCGGCACGCCCCGCCATCGACGGCGCCCCGCAGGCGCTTCGCGGCAGGGCGGCGCGCACCAGCGCGGCGCGGCGCA
>CAIUGQ010000003.1 GCA_903898725.1 uncultured Burkholderiales bacterium
CGTGCACCAGCACGACGTGGCACGGTGGCGTCGGCTCGGCCGCTTCAGGAGGCGTCGACACGCTGGTAGTTCAGGTCGCGGGAGATGGCGTTCCAGCGCGCCAGGTCCGACTTGACCCGGGCGGCGAACTCGGCTGGGCCGATCGCCTGAGGCTCGAGGATCAGGGTCTCGAAGGCCTGCCTGACCCGTGCACTGGAGACCGCCTTCGCGGTGCCGGCATGCAGCGCGGCGATACGGTCGGCGGGCGTGCCTGCGGGCGCGAGCAGCCCGAACCACTCGTTGCCGGTGACGGCGTCGAGCCCCGCTTCGCGCGCGGTGGGCACGTCGGGCAGCAAGGCGGAACGCCGCTCGGCCGTCGTCACGAGCACGCGCATCTTCCCGTCACGGTGCGGCTGGACCGCATTCGACAGCGCCGTCACGAACGCGGCGATGCGACCGCCGTACAGGTCGACGAGGATGTCCGGGGCGCCCTTGTAGGGCACGTGCAGCATCTCGACGCCAGCGGCCCGGGCGATCTGCGCGCCGAGGAAGTGGGGCGCCGATCCCGCGCCCGGCGACGCGTAGATCGCGTCCTTGGGGTTCGCCTTGCACCACGCGAGGAACTCGGCCAGCGTCCGTGCCGGCACGTGCGTGCCGATCGCGAGCGCGTTCGTCGACATGCACACCGTGCTCACCGGCGCGAAGTCGGTCTCGGTGTCGTAGGGCAGGCGGTTCAGCACGCTCGGATAGAGCGTCATGATCGACGAGGGCGTCAGCAGCAGCGTGTTGCCGTCGGCCAGCGCCGACTTCACTGCGACGACGGCCAGCCGTCCGCCTGCACCCGGGCGGTTCTCGACGATGACAGGGCGATCGAGCACGGGCTTGAGCGCCTCGCCCAGCTCGCGTGCGACGACGTCGACGATGCCGCCCGCCGGGAAGCCCACCACCAGGCGCAAGGGGTCCGTCCGGGCGAAGCCCGGGCGGGGCGCGGCGAGCACCGCGGCGCCCAGCGCGACGGCGAAGGTTCGTCTGTTCGGCATCGACTTCTCCTCAGGGCGCGGCGAGGGTCAGCCCAGCCGCATCAGGGCGTCGGCCAGGCGGCCGGGTTCGGTGAGCATCACGTTGTGGTGCCCGTCCACTTCGGTGTAGCGGAAGCGCGGATTGCGCTGCACGGCGGCGGCAGCGCTGCGAAAGCCAGGGTTCGGGTTCTGCGCGCACTTGAGGTAGTCGAGCCGCACCGTGCCGTCGGCGAACGGATCCCCCTGCACGCCCTGGACGAAGCTGAGCGCCGCCTGCGGCGTGATGCGCGCCTGCGACCAGGCCAGCAGCGCGGGGTCGCTCACGCCCCATCGTTCGCCCCAGCTCGCCGGCGGCGGCGGCGGCACGAGGCCCTCCGCGGCGGCGAGCTTCTCGTAGTCCGACCGCACCGCGGGGGGCACGAAGCTGGCGAGCCCTTCGCCGCGCCCGGGCACGAAGGCGTCGAGGTAGATCGCGTGGGCCACGCGGCCCGTGCGCGCCGCGAGGACGCCGGAGACCACGCACCCGGCATAGGAGTGGCCGACCAGCACCACCCGCTGCAGGTCTTCCATCTCCAGGTGCTGCGTGATGTCCTTGACGTGGACGTCCAGTCCGCAGCGCCCGGGCGCATGGTGCGCGCGCTCGCCGAGGCCCGACAGCGTCGGCGTCGTGACGGTGTGGCCGGCCTGGCGCAGCAGCGGCGCCACGCGATGCCAGGCCCAGGCACCGTGCCATGCGCCGTGGACCAGCACGTAGTGGCGCCGCGCGGTGCCCGCGTCGCGCAAGGCCGTGGCCGCACAGCCCGAAAGCGCGGCGGCCGTGCAGGAAGCCAGCACCAGCCGGCGTCGGGACAGGTCCATGGTGTCGTTCCTCGTTCAGGCGGGGCCCACCGGCAGGGGCAGCGGATCCATCCGGTCGTCCGGCCGGC
>CAIUGQ010000004.1 GCA_903898725.1 uncultured Burkholderiales bacterium
CCGGCGGGCGTCACGATGTTCTGGGCGGCGAGCTGCTCGGCGATGCGCTGCGGATCGATCCCGAGGTTGGCGAGGAGCTGGGGGGAGAGCTCGATGAAGACCTTCTCGTCCTGGGTGCCCACCAGCTCGACCTTCGAGACATCCGGCAGGCGCAGCAGTTCCTGGCGCACGGCCTCGACCTGGTCGCGCAGCTCGGCGAGGGTGAATCCGTCGGCGGTGAATGCATAGATCGTGCCGAAGACGTCGCCGAACTCGTCGTTGAAGAACGGCCCGATCGCCTCGGCGGGCAGGCTCTGGCGGATGTCGCCGACCTTCTTGCGCACCTGGTACCAGACCTGCGGCACCTCCTTGCGCGGCGCGGTGTCGAGCAGCTCGAGCACGATCAGCGACTCGCCCGGCTTCGAATAGCTGCGCGTCCACTTGAAGTACGGCGTCTCCTGCAGCTTCTTCTCGATCCGGTCGGTGATCTGCTGATCGACCTGTTCGGTGGTCGCACCGGGCCAGATCGTCCGGATGACCATCGCGCGAAATGCGAAATCGGGGTCCTCGCGCTGGCCGAGCTTGAAGAACGACAGCGATCCGGCGATCGCGATCACCAGCAGGAAGAACAGGGTCAGCTGCGGGTGCCGGATCGACGCGGCGGAGACGTTGAAGCGTTCGCTCGCGCCGGCGGGCGGCTGTGCGGGCGCCGGCGGTGTCGGGTCCTTCGGCGTCATCGTGCGGTACCGCCCTGGGCGACCGGCGCGACCGGCGGGGTTGTCGTCGAGGACCTCGGCGCGGGCGCGTCGTCCTGGATCCGGACCGACTGGCCGGGCCGCAGCAGGTTGGCGCCTGCCGTGACGATCCGGTCGCCGGGCTGCAGGCCGCTCACGATCCGGACGGCGTCGTCGAGCATGCCGCCGGTGGTGACCGCCACGGGCGAGACGGTCGTGCCGCCGGCGTCGACCCGCCAGACACGGGGCAGGCCGTCGGTGGACTGCAGGGCCGACAGGGGCAGCACGAACGAGGTCTCGGCCGGACGCAGCGCCTGGACGACCGCGGTCATCCCGAGGGCCACGCCCTCGAGGTCGCCGGACAGCGTCAGGCGCGATGCATAGGTGCGGGAGGCGGGATCCGAGATGGGCGCCACCTCGCGCAGCCGACCGACCAGCGTGCGGCCCCCCAGGGCCGGCACCACGACCGCCCAGTCGCGGGTCTCGCGGGCGACCTTCAGCGCCGCCTCGGGCACGTTGACCAGGATCTCCCGCTCGCCGGTCTGGGCGACGCGGATCACCGCCTGCCCGGCTGCCACGACCTGGCCGACCTCGGCCTCGACAGCGGTCACGACCCCGGCGACATCGGCCTTCAGCACCTGGAAGTCGATCGCATTGCGCGCCTGCTGCTGCTGGGCCTCTGCCGCCCCGAGCCGGGCTTCGGCCGCATCGAGGCCCGCCTGCTGGCGATCGAGCGAGGCCTGGCTGATGTAGTTCTGGGCTCGCAGGCTGCGCAGACGCTCTAGCTCGACCCGGGCGAGGTCGCGATCGGTCCGGGCGGCGACCACCTGTGCCTGCTGCGCCAGCAGCGCGGGCGCCAGATCGGTCGGGTCGAGCCGGGCGAGCACCTGCCCGGGCACCACGCGATCGCCGACCGAGACGGTCCGCTGCGACAGCTTGCCCCCCACCCGGAAGCCCAGCCTGGATTCGATCCGCGGCCGAACCTCGCCCGGCAGCTGGATCGCGACCGCGGTGGCCTGCGGCTGGACGACCTGGGTGCGCACCGGTCGGGGCGCTTCGACCTTGGGGGCCACCTCCTTCTGGCCGCATCCGGCGGCGAGGACCGCGACGAACGCGGCGGCGGGCAGGGCGGAAGCACGCATCGGGAAGCTCCGAGAGGCAGGAGACGTCTGTATTAATGACTGACGGGTTAGTAAGTAACTGTATCCGTGGCTTACACCCTCGTCAACGCAGCGTGGCTGTGGCGAAGGCCGCGTGCGACCCCCTACAATCCGGGCCGTGGCATCCCCCGTACACGGCGTCGAGCACTACGAGAACTTCCCGGTCGCGTCCTGGCTGATGCCGGCACGCCTGCGGCCGGCGGTCGTCGCCATCTACCGCTTCGCGCGGCACGCCGACGATGTCGCCGACGAGGGCGATGCCCCGGACGCCGAGCGCCTGCGGGCGCTGGCGGACCTGCGCGAGGACCTCGTGCGAGCCCGATCGGGCGACCCGCCCCGCAGCCCGGTGGTCGCACAGCTGGTACCGCATGTGCTGGCGCACCGGCTGGACTGGAGCCGCTTCGACGCCCTGCTGTCCGCCTTCGAGCAGGACGTGGTCGTGCACCGCTACGCCGACTTCCCGTCCCTGATCGACTACTGCAGCCGATCGGCCGATCCAGTGGGGCATCTGGTGCTGGGCCTTGCCGGGCGCCTGGACGAGCGGACACGCGATGCCTCCGACCGGATCTGCAGCGCGCTGCAGCTGATCAATTTCCTGCAGGACGCGGCGATCGACTGGTCGCGCGGTCGCCTGTACCTGCCGCTCGACACCCTCGCCCGCCACGGTGCCACCGAGGCGGATGTCGCCCGCGCCTGCGCCGAGCGGCGGGCGGGGCCGGCGCTGCGCGCCTGCGTCGCCGCCGAGGCGGCGCGCG
>CAIUGQ010000005.1 GCA_903898725.1 uncultured Burkholderiales bacterium
GCGGGGACGTCCCCGCCGACACGCTTGACGGACACCGCTGTGCTCGCCTACCTCTTCAGACGCATCGTCTACACCCTGCCGATCATGTTCGGCGTGGCGCTCGTGTGCTTCGCGCTCGTGCACCTCGCCCCCGGCGACCCGCTGGTCTCGGTGCTACCCGCCGACGCGTCGGCCGAGCTGCAGGCCCAGATGCGCACCCTCTACGGCTTCGACCGGCCGTACCCGGTGCAGTTCGTCAGCTGGATCGGGCGCGCGCTGCAGGGCGACCTCGGCACCTCGATCGCCAGCGGCCGCTCGGTCTCGACCGAAGTGCTCCGCGCGGTGGGCAACACGCTGATCCTCGCCTCGGTGGCGACGATGATCGGCTTCTTCTTCGGCTGCCTGTTCGGCTTCGTCGCCGGCTACTTCCGCGACTCCTGGGCCGACAAGACGGCCTCCTTCCTGTCGGTGGTCGGCGTGAGCGTGCCGCACTACTGGCTCGGCATGGTGCTGGTCATCATCTTCGCGGCGCAGCTCAACTGGCTGCCGGCCACGGGCGCGGGCCCGGGCGGCTCCGGCGACTGGGCCTGGGACTGGGCCCACATGCGCCACCTGGTGCTGCCGGCGATCACGATGAGCGTGATCCCGATGGGCATCATCTCCCGCACGGTCCGCGCGCTGGTCGCCGAGACCCTCGCGCAGGAGTTCGTGGTGGGCCTGCGGGCCAAGGGCCTGACCGACTTCGGCGTCTTTCGCCACGTGGTCAAGAACGTGGCCCCGACCGCGCTCGCGGTGATGGGCCTGCAGCTCGGCTACCTGCTGGGCGGCTCGATCCTGATCGAGACGGTGTTCTCGTGGCCGGGCACCGGCTTCCTCCTGAACAGCGCGATCTTCCAGCGCGACCTGCCCCTGCTGCAGGGGACGATCCTGGTGCTCGCGATGTTCTTCGTGCTGCTGAACCTGCTGGTCGACGTCGTGCAGAGCACGCTCGATCCGCGCATCGCCCGGAGCTGACCGATGAATGTCGCGGTCGATGCCACCAAGATTCCTGCGCCGATCTTCGAGCGCAGCCCCGGCTACTGGTCGAGCGTGTTCCGGCGCTTCCGGCGCGATCCGGTCGCGCTGTTCGCCGCTGCGGTCGTCGGCGCCCTGGTGCTGCTGGCGCTGTTCGGGCCCTGGCTCACGCCGGCCGATCCGTACAAGTCGTCGATGCTCTCGCGCCTGAAGCCGATCGGCACCGAGGGCTACCCGCTCGGCACGGACGAGCTCGGCCGCGACATGCTGTCGCGCCTCATGATCGGGGCGCGGCTGTCGCTCTTCATGGGCATCACGCCGGTGATCTGCGCCTTCGTGATCGGTTCCTCGCTCGGCATCCTCGCCGGCTACGCGGGCGGTGCGATCAACACGGTCATCATGCGCACGATCGACGTGTTCTACGCCTTCCCGTCGGTGCTGCTGGCGATCGCGCTCTCGGGTGCGCTGGGGGCCGGCATCACCAACGCGCTGCTGTCGCTGACGATCGTCTTCGTGCCACCGATCGCGCGGGTCGCCGAGAGCGTGACCACGCAGGTGAGGAGCCGCGACTTCGTCGAGGCGGCGCGCGCCTCGGGGGCCGACGCGTTCACCATCGTCCGGGTCCACGTGCTCGGCAACGTGCTCGGCCCGATCTTCGTCTATTCGACGAGCCTCATCGCGGTGTCGATGATCCTGGCCTCGGGCCTCTCGTTCCTGGGTCTGGGCGTCAAGCCGCCGGAGCCGGAGTGGGGCCTGATGCTCAACACGCTGCGCACGGCGATCTACACCCAGCCGTGGGTCGCGGCGCTGCCCGGCGCGATGATCTTCATCACGTCGATCTCCTTCAACACGCTGTCCGACGGTCTGCGGTCGGCGATGGACGTCAAGCAATGAGCGCGGACAAGCCGGCGATGCCCAACAAGGCCCTCATCGAGGTGCGCGGGCTGGTGAAGCATTTCCCGCTCAAGGGGAAGAAGGCCGACGACGGCCGGCCGGCCGTGGTCCGGGCGGTCGATGGCATCGACTTCATGGTGTACGAGCGCGAGA
>CAIUGQ010000006.1 GCA_903898725.1 uncultured Burkholderiales bacterium
CCGCGCGGGTCGCGGGTGAGCAGCGGCCGCACCCGCAGCGACAGGCCCGGTGCCTCGGCCTCGAGCCGGCGCACCAGCGGCGGCATCAGCAGCGCGGCCGTCGCGTCGGCCATCGCCACCACGAAGCTGTCGCGCGAATCGGCCGCATCGAACTCCCCGGTCTGCATGGCCGAGCGCAGGGTGTCGAGCGCGGCGCGGACCGCCGGCCACAGCTCGAGCGCCCGCGGCGTCGGCTGCACCCCGTAGCCGGCCCGCACCACCAGCTCGTCGTGGAGGGCGTCCCGCAGGCGGCGCAGGGCGTTGCTGACCGCCGGCTGGGTCATCGCGAGGTGGGCCGCCGCCCGCGTCAGGTTGCGTTCGGCCATGACCTCGTCGAAGACACGCAACAGGTTCAGGTCGAGCGTCCGGAAGTTCACCGGGACCAGCGGTCGATTCGCCGGGACAGCCGGTCGATCTCCGGGGATGAATGGCTTTTCCATACAACCATTCTATCGGCGAATGGTATGGATTCCGAATATCCATTGGAAAAGCTTGCTGCACTGCCGCATCTTGGCGTCATGGCACCGCAATCGCGGCCCGCCCGACTCAGGAGTACCGAACATGACGACGATTCACATGGCCCCTGGCGCGAACGTGATCACCGGCGCAACCCACGGCGGGATCGACCGCATGACCACCGGCGTCGCCCTGCTGGCGCGTCTCGTCACTGCCGGCATCGCCGGCCTCGACGCGTGGCGCGATGCACGCATCGACGCCCACAACTCGGCGATGTTGGTCGAGCTCGGCGCACACGACCCGCGCGTGCTGGCCGAACTGCGCGCCGCGCAGGACCGCGCCCAGGGCTGACGCCCTCGCCGGCCCGACCCCACGGGCCGGCCGCCCCATCCCTGCGTCCGGCGCATCGGATGCGGGGTGGTGGCCGCCAGCGGCGGCCGCCTTCGATCGCAGGGCTCGCGCCGCTCGATGCATCCCAGCGGCCCGATCACCGGAGCCGCCTGCCACTTGATCCCGGATCATCCGGCGACCTGGCTCACCTTCAGCCTGGACGCTCAGCACTGACGGCCATCTCTCCGACAGTGAGCGTTCGCTCCTACGCTCGCATCCATCGCGTCGACCTGGGGTGACGCTGTCCGTCACCCGGGGTGACCCGACCCCGGGACGGCCAGCGGTCCGCGCTCGACCGCAGCCGCGACGCCACGGATTCGCGGATCGGCGTACCGCTGCATGCCGTCGGCGCGGGCCGACCTCCTGCATTGGTCATACAATCGCAACATGGCCAAGACCCCGTCCCGCAGTGCGCTGCTCGCCCGCGACCTCCTGGGGCGCATCGCCCGCCGCGAGCTGCGCCCTGGCGATGCCATCGACGTGCCCGCGCTGGGTCGCCGCCACGGCGTCAGCCGCACGGTGGTCCGCGAGGCGCTCGCCGACCTGGGCGGCAAGGGGCTGGTGGTCGCCCGTCCGAAGGTCGGCACGACGGTCGCCCCCGAGGCGGCCTGGAACCTGCTCGACCCGGTCCTGATCGCGGTCGCGATCACCGAACCCGGGCCGGACTCCATGCTCGCGGAGGCCACCGCGCTGCGCCGCGTCATCGAGCCCGCCCTCGCGGCCGATGCCGCGCTCGGCGCCGGCCGCGGCCAGCAGACCGCCGTCCTGCAGGCAGTCCGCGCGCTCGCCGGCGCCGTCGGATCGGGCGACGCAGCCGGCTGGAGCGCCGCCGATGCCGACCTGCATGCCGCCCTCTCGGCCGCCTGCGGCAACCGGCTGCTGCGCTCGGTCGACCAGGCCCTCGAGCCGGTGCGCGCCGCCCACAGGCAGCGGCTCGCCGCGGGGCAGCTGGGTCGAACCGGCGCCGGCCCCGAACTGCTTCGCACGCTGGCGCTGCAGAGTGCGCTCGGGCTGGCGATCGTCCGGCGCGACGCCGACGCCGCTGCGGCCCATGCGCTCGCCCTCGCCGACGTCGCGCTCCCTGCGATGCCCGAGGCCGCGCCCGCGCGGGCAGCGTCGGTCGGACACCGTCCGGACGAGGTCGTCGTCGACACCAGCCTGTCCCCCGCGCCCGTCGCGCCTGCCCCCGTGGCCGGATCGACACCGTCCCGGACGCCGTCGACCCGCCCCGATCCGGTCGAGCCGCCGACCTTCGTGCCCGAGGTCGCCGGCAACGACGAATGGCCCGAGACCGCGACCCTCGTGCGTGACGCCGACGCGCTCGCGCCGCATCGCCGCGGTCGTCTCGAGCCCGACGATGCGTCGCCCTTCGCCGTGCCCGCCCTGATGGCCGACGCCGCCCGCGACGCCGGCCGACGGGCCGCCCTGCGCTGAGCGCCTTCTCCGCCGTACCCGCCACGGGACGGCTGATCGCCGTGCTCGCGGCGATCACCGCGGTCAGTCAGTTCCATCGGTCCTCGCTCGGCGTCATCGCGCCCGAACTGGTCCGGGAACTGTCGATCGGCCCGCAGGCGCTCGGCCTGGCCGGCGGCATGTTCTTCGTCGTGCTGATCGCGGTGCAGCTGCCGGTCGGCGTGATGCTCGACTGGATCGGGCCGCGCCGCCTGGTCGCGGGTCTGACGGTCATCGCCGTCGCCGGCTCGCTGCTGACGGCGGCCGCGCGCAGCGAGACCGGGCTGATCGTCGCCCGCGCCGTCGTGGGCCTGGGCTGCGCGGCCTACTTCATGGCGGCGGTGCTGATGTGCTCGCGCTGGTTCTCCGGCGAGCGGCTGAGCACCGCGCTGTCGCGCGTCTTCGCGCTCAGCCAGATCGGCAACCTGCTCGCGGGCTGGCCGCTCGCGGCGCTGGCCGGGACGGCGGGCTGGCGGGCCGCCTTCGTGATCGCGGCCGCGGTGACCGCGGTGACCGGCGTCGCCTTCTGGCTCGGCATCCGGCAGGATCGGCCGGACGCGGCCGGCGAGGCGCCGCCGATGCCCGAGTCGCTCGGCGCGGTGATGCGCGGCGTGGGCGAGGTGCTGCGGGCACCCGGCCTCGCGCCGGTCGTGGCGATCCAGACCGTCGCCTATGCCGTGGTCTCGACGGTGCTCGGCCTGTGGGCCGGGCCGTACCTGCACGACGTGCACGGACTCGACGGCGGCGACCGGGGCCTGGTGCTGGCGGCGATGACCATCGCGCAGGTGATCGGCGTGCTCGTCTGCGGCCCGCTCGATGCGCGCTTCAACACCCGCAAGCGCATCGTGCTGACCGGCGGCTCGCTGACGCTGCTGACGCTGGCGCTGCTCGCCCTCTGGCCGAGGCCGCCGGTGGCGGTGGCCATCGCGCTGCTGGTGGCGCTCTGCGGCGTCGCCAGCTACGGCGTCACCATCGTCGCCCACGGGCGCAGCCTCTTTCCCGACCGGCTGCTCGGACGCGGGATGACGACGCTGAACCTCGCGCAGGTGGTCGGCGCATCGGTGATGCCGGTGGCGACCGGTGCCGTGGCCGCTGCATTCGCAGGCGATACGGTCGACGGGGGCTACCCGGAGACCGCGTACCGCGCGATGTTCGCGATGATCGGCGTCAGCCTGGGCGCGGGCCTGCTGCTGTACGCCCGGGGACCGGACGCGCCGCCGCGCCCGCCCGGCGGACGGGGAGCCGCCGCAGCACGCTGAGCAGCGAGAACCTGCCGCCCGGGCGGCAGGCGGCGAGGAGGCTCAGCGCTCCATCGGCCGCGCCTGGCCCTGCGCCTGGCGCTGGCCCGGCTCTGCGCCTAGCCCTGTGCCTGGCCTTGCCCCTGCGGGTGGCCCTGGCCCTGGCCCTGGCCCTGGCCCTGCCCCCGCCCCGGTTCCGCTCCGGCGGCCGGCGCCTCCCGCGATGCCGAGACCGCCTGGCCCGCAAGCGTCACCTGTGCGAGGACCTGCTCGAGGCGCTCACCGGTGACGGGCTTGGCGAGCACCTCGTCGGCCCCCGCCTCGTACGACCGTGCGACGTGGCTCACCTCGCCGGTCAGCACCACCACGCGGGCCCGCGGCAGTCCGCGCGCGCGCTCGATGTCGCGGAGGGCGGCGATCAGCGACAGA
>CAIUGQ010000007.1 GCA_903898725.1 uncultured Burkholderiales bacterium
AGCTGCACCTGCACCGCCGATGGCGTGTGGCGCGTGGCGATGACCGCCCCGGGCGGCGCTCAGTTCGAGGCGGTCTGGCTGGATCCAGGCGCGCGGACACCGGTGGTCGAGCTGCCGAGTGCCGACTTCGGTGGCGTCAGGCGTTCGGTCGTCCTCGATGGCGTCAGTGACTGGAGGGGGCCGACGGAGCGGCTCGACGTCTCGGGCGTGGTGACGATGCTCGAGCGGCAGTGATCGGGACGTCATGGTGGTCGCTGCAAGGTCGTCGGAAGCGGAATCCCAGGGCGGGCCCTTGACGAGGCGCCCGGTCATCTGCCTGTCGAACGGGTTCCAGACCAGTTACGAACGCGGGTTCTGCAACGCGCTGGCCGAGAACGGTGTGGCCGTGACCCTGGTGGGCTCCGACAACACGGATCTGCCGGGCTTGCATGCGGCGGTTCGCGTCGTGAACCTGAGGGGAAGCCAGGACGCCCACCGACCGGTCTGGCGGAAGCTCTTCAACCTCCTGCGCTACTACCTGTCGATCCTGCCCTTCGTCGCTCGCCGACGCGACTCGGTCGTGCATGTGATGGGCCTGCTGTGGCCGCTCGTGTGGTGCGGTCTCGTGCAGGCACTGTGGCTCAAGGTGTTCTGCCACCGGTACGTCCTGACCGTTCACGACGTCCTTCCGCATGGGCGGCACGATCGCCTGACACGGATGCTGTGCCGACTCGCCTACGTGCTGCCGGACAGTCTGGTCGTGCACACCCAAAGGATGCGGGAGCGGTTGTCGAACGAGTTCGGCGTGTCGGATGACCGGATCGTCGTCATGGAGCATGGCATCGAGTTTCCTGACATGCCTTCGGTGTCGACGGCCGCAGCCGGGCCCGACGAGACCGGCGTCGTGACGATCCTTGCCTTCGGAGGTGTCGCCTCGCGCAAGGGCATCGACATGCTGCTCGAGTCGCTGCGGCTGACGCGTTTCGAGTGCCGTCTGGTGATTGCCGGCGAATGCGTCGATGACGTGTATCGCGCACGGCTCGATGACCTGATCTCCGTTCACCCGCGTCGCCAGGACATCGTCTGGCACGATCGGTTCGTCGATGAGGCGGAGATCCCGATCCTGTTCGGAGCCGCTTCGGTTGTCGTGCTGCCGTATCGGTACATCGACCAGAGCGGTGTGCTGTTTCAGGCGCTGCGTTTCGGCGTCCCGATCGTCGCGACGCAGGTCGGGGAGTTCGATCGGTACGTTACGGCCGAGGTCGGTGTGCTGAGTCGTCCCGAGGATGCAGAGGCGTTCGCGCTCGCGCTCGAGGCCTGGTATCTGCGACGCGCGACGTACTCCCGAGAACGGATACGGGCGCTGGCCGGGCAGTACGATTGGACGATGACTGTCCGGTGCTTGGTGAGGGCCTACCGTTGACGTCCCACTCCTTTGCGGAGGCTGCGCGCTGTCCGGCTTGCGGCGCGCGCTACGAGGCGGCGCCATCGTGGACCTGTTCGGCCACCGAGGCGGCACAGCACTTCGTCCTGTTCGAGGCGTATCCGGAGCAGCACCTGCGCCTGGCGGCGCATGTTCGTACGCTCTGGGGGCAAGACCGGTGCGCGATGCTGCCCTGCGGGGCGTGCGGGCTTCGGTTCGCCTGGCCGTTCGTGGCCGGCGACGAACTGTTCTACAACCTGGCCTACCCTCATTCCGCGTACCCCAGAGAGCGATGGGAGTTCGACGAGTCGCTGCGCAGTCTTGCCGCCTCGGGGGACCTGCAGGGGCATGTGCTGGAGATCGGCGCCGGGTTCGGTCACTTTCTCGAGAAGCTGTCGCCTCGATGGGTCGCACCCGAGCGGGTCGTCGCGGTCGAATACAACGAGGTGGCGCGGCGCAGCCTGGCGTCGAAGGGTTTCGCCGCCGTGAGCGAAGATGTCC
>CAIUGQ010000008.1 GCA_903898725.1 uncultured Burkholderiales bacterium
CGTACTTCGCGAGCACGCCGTGCTTGTGCAGGTCCAGCGCACAGTTGAGCGCGGTCTGCCCACCCATGGTCGGCAGGATCGCGTCCGGGCGCTCCTTGTCGATGATCTTCTCGACGACCTGCCAGGTGATCGGCTCGATGTACGTGACATCGGCCGTCTCGGGGTCGGTCATGATCGTGGCCGGATTGCTGTTGACCAGGATCACCTTGAAGCCTTCCTCGCGCAGCGCCTTGCAGGCCTGCGCGCCGGAGTAGTCGAACTCGCACGCCTGACCGATGACGATCGGGCCGGCGCCGATGATGAGGATGCTCTTGAGGTCGGTACGCTTGGGCATGTCAGGCACGCTCCATCAGGGTGATGAAGCGATCGAAGAGGTAGCCGAGGTCGTGCGGTCCGGGGCTCGCCTCGGGGTGGCCCTGGAAACAGAACGCCGGGCGGTCGGTTCGGGCGAGGCCCTGGATGGAGCCGTCGAACAGCGACACGTGGGTGACCTTGATGTTGGCGGGCAGCGAATCGGGGTCGACCGCGAAGCCGTGGTTCTGGCTGGTGATGAGCACCTGACCGGTCTCGAGGTCCTTGACCGGATGGTTCGCGCCATGATGGCCGAACTTCATCTTGATGGTCTTCGCGCCCGAGGCCAGGCCCATGATCTGGTGGCCGAGGCAGATGCCGAAGGTCGGCAGGCCGCGCTCGATGAGTTCGCGGGAGGCCGCGATCGCGTAGTCGCAGGGCTCGGGGTCGCCCGGGCCGTTCGACAGGAACACGCCCTGCGGATCGAGCTTGAGCACCTCGGCGGCCGAGGTCTGGGCCGGCACGACGGTGAGCTCGCAGCCGCGGTCGGCGAGCATGCGCAGGATGTTGCGCTTGACGCCGAAGTCGTAGGCGACGACGCGAAAGCGCCGCGCCGCGGCGGCCGGCGCATCGGCGACATGGCCGGCACCGAGCGACCACGAACCTTCACGCCAGGCGTAGGGTTCGGTGACGCTCACGACCTTGGCGAGGTCCATCCCGGCAAGGCCGGGGAAGGCACGGGCCGCGGCGACCGCGGCCTCGGCGTCGATCACCTCGCCGTAGGCGGCGGCGGCGACCAGACACCCGGCCTGGGCGCCCCGCTCGCGCAGCAGCCGCGTGAGCTTGCGGGTGTCGATCCCGGCGATGCCGGGCACGCCCGCGCCGCCGAGATAGCCGGACAGGGTGTCGGTGGCACGGAAGTTGGAGGCGCGCAGCGGCAGGTCCTTGATGACCAGGCCGGCGGCGTGGATGCCGGTGGATTCGGCATCCTCGGGCGTGACGCCGTAGCTGCCGATGTGCGGATAGGTCAGCGTGACGATCTGCCGGCAGTAGCTGGGATCGGTGAGGATCTCCTGGTAGCCGGTGAGCGCGGTGTTGAACACGACCTCGCCGACGGTACGGCCGGGCGCGCCGATCGAGTGGCCGCGAAAGACCGTGCCATCGGCGAGCGCGAGGATGGCGGGCGGAAGTTGGGGCAGCAAGGACAGCTCCTGGGTCTGGAAGCCCGCCCCGTGTTGCCGGAAGGTGCCGGATCGTCCGGAGCCCGCGCGCCAGGCGCGCCCGCGCGGGGGCGCGGGACGTCCGGGGTGGCTCGCAGTGCGGCTGATCGGCTAAGCGCTAGGCTTGCGATGGAGGCGGGTAAACCTTCGAATTCTACCACGCCGGGGCTGCGGGCCCGGGCACCCTGCCGCGCCGGCTCGTCAGCCGGCCGGGTTCAGGCGTGGGGCCGAGGGGGTGTCGGCACCGCCGCCCGGGCATCGGCCGCCCCGGCGGTGACGTCGTCGGCCCAGGCGTCGAGCCCTGCGGCCGCACCGGTGGCCTGCCGCGCGAGCGGCGTGCGCGGGCCGTCGGCGAACGGCGTCCCGACATCGGTGGAGAGTTCCTGCTTCGGCGCGAAGCGCACCTCGATCTCGGGGTAGCCGAGCGGTCGCACCAGCATCGCGAGCGTGGTGTACGCCGAGCGCTCGACCTGCGCCCGGTACCGCTCGGCGAGGCCGTGCGCCTGCGCCATCGCATGCGCGCGCGCCGCGCCGATCAGCTGGTTCTTGTCGTCCTCGGAGAAGCGGCCGTCGAAGAAGCCCTGCAGCAGGTCGGGCAGCAGCCAGGGCAGCAGTCGCGATCGCTGCTCGTCGTAGAAGGCCAGGTCCTTGATCGAGACCTCGACCCGGCACGGCGGCAGCTCGATCATCGCCTTGGCGGGCGCCTGGGGCGCACCGGCTCGCGGGCCGACGTCCGCGGCCGGCCGGACCGCCTCGACGCGGAAGCGCTCGCTGCGCAGGTCGTAGCGGAAGTCCATCTCGAACTCGAAGACCATCGCGAGCTTCTTCTTCGTGAAGGCCCACGACAGGTACTTGCGGCCGAAATCGCCGAAGGTGTGGTCGCTGTGCGTGATCAGGTCCTTGCTGACGGCCTTGAAGACCGACAGCTCGCCGATCGCGCGCAGTTCGTCGATCGAGCTGCGCACGACGAGCTCGCGCGGCTCGGCGCGCCGGCGCGCGCGCCACGCCCAGCCGCCGCCGAAGCCGAGCAGCAGGAAGAGCACGAGGCCGATCAGGGTCGCGAGATCCATCGGCCGAGTGTAGCGGATGGGCCGGCCGCGCCGCCTCAGGCGCCCAGCAGGAAGATCCAGGCGTTGACCGCGAGCGCGGCGATCCAGACGAGCGAGCGGGCACTGGCGCGGTCGCCCACGTAGAGGAACAGGTAGGCGACGCGCAGCACCAGCCAGACCGCCGCCAGCGTGTCGAGGCGTCCCTGCGCCGCGCCGAGCTGGTGCGCGACGATCACCGCCGCGGCGAAGAACGGCAGCCCCTCGAAGGTGTTGTTCATCGCCGCCACCGCCCGCTTGCGGCGGCCGTCGAGCCGAGCCTCCCAGGCACGGGGATCGGCGTTGTCGTAGTCGCGGCGCCCGGCCTTCGCGATGCCGGCCGCCACGAAGGGCAGGAAGAACGCCACGAACAGGAACCAGTAGGCCAGCGTGAGCTTCATCGCGGATCGATGCCTCGGTCGGGGGATGGAGGGAAAGAGGGTGAGGCAGGACGGGCCGTCAGTCGACGCTGCGTCGGTCGCGCAGGGCCTGCGCGACGGTGGCGGCGTCAACGTACTCGAGCTCGCCGCCCATGGGCACGCCGCGGGCGAGCCGCGACACCTTCAGCCCGCGGACGCGCAGCATCTCGCCGATGTAGTGCGCGGTGGCCTCGCCTTCCTGCGTGAAGTTGGTGGCCAGGATCACCTCGCGCACCTCGCCGTCGGTGGCGCGTGCCAGCAGACGGTCGAAGTGGATCTCGTTCGGGCCCACGCCGTCGAGCGGCGACAGCCGCCCCATCAGCACGAAGTACAGCCCATCGAACGCGAGGGTCTGCTCGAGCGTCACCTGATCGGCCGGGGTCTCCACCACGCAGAGCTTGGTCGCGTCGCGACGCGGCGACGCGCAGGTCTCGCAGACCTCGAGCTCGGTGAAGGTGTTGCAGCGCTCGCAGTGACGGATGCGGGCGGAGGCGTCGATCAGCGCGCTGGCGATCGCGTCGGCCGCCTCGCGGTCGTTCTGGAGCAGGTGGTAGGCGAAGCGCTGCGCCGAACGCGGCCCGACACCGGGCAGCCGCTTGAGGGCGGCCACCAGCGCGTCGAGCGCCGCAGGCGGTCGCGTCATGCCGGCGCTCAGAACGGCATCTTGAAGCCGGGCGGCAGCGGCAGCCCGGCAGTGACCGAGGACATCCGCTCGGAGGCGGTCTGCTCGGCGCGGCGCAGCGCATCGTTCATCGCGGCGACGACGAGGTCCTCGAGCATCTCCTTGTCGCCGTCGGCGATGACGCTCGGATCGATGGTGACGCGCTTGACGTCGTTGCGGCAGGTGATCACGACCTTCACGAGGCCGGCGCCCGACTGGCCCTCGACCTCGACCCCCGCAAGGCCTTCCTGGGCCTTCTTCAGGTTGTCCTGCATCTGCTGGGCCTGCTTCATCAGGCCGGCGAGCTGGTTCTTCATCATCGCGTCTCTCCGGTGGGGCCGATCGGCTGGATCGAGTCGGGCACGATCGTACCTTCGAAGCCGGTCAGCAGGGTCTGGACGAAGGCATCGCCCTCGATGTGCGCCTGGGCCTGTGCGAGCGCCTCGGCCTGTTCGCGCGAACGGACCTGGGCGACGGTCGTGCCGCGGACCTGTCCGATCTCGACCGACAGGCGCACCGGCCGACCGAAGTGCGCGACGAGCACGTCGCGGACCTTGGCCAGCAGCGCGGGCTCGGCGAGCGGCTTGACCGGCACCCGCAGCGAGAAGCCTTCGGCGTCGTGGCCGAGCAGTTCGCTCTGCTGCATGAACTGGCCGACGAGTCCGGGCCGACCGAGCCGGGCGACCACGGTGGCAGCGAGTCCGGGCCAGTCGCCGTCGAAGTCGAGCGGGGCGGCGGCGGGGGCTGCGGGTGCGGCGGCGGCAACGGGTGCGGCGGCGGCAACGGGTGCGGCGGCGGCAACGGGTGC
>CAIUGQ010000009.1 GCA_903898725.1 uncultured Burkholderiales bacterium
AGGCGGCGAGTGGCGGGGTGGGGACGACATGGGTCGGTCCTTCAGCGGAGGGGCACCGCGGCCGGGCGCGGCGCATCGGTGCCCGGGCGGGCGGGGGCGCGGTAGACCCGGTCGAGGTCGCGGGCGATCACGCGCCAGTCGTAGCGTCGCTCGACGAGCGCCCGGCCTTCCGCGCCGAGCCGTGCGGCGAGCGCCGGGTCGGCGAGCACGCGGGCGGTCTCGCGGGCGAGCGACTCGGGGTCGTCGGCGATCAGGATCGATCGGCCGGGCTCGACCGCCAGGCCTTCGCAGCCGATGCTCGTCGAGACCACCGCGCGGCCCATCGACAGCGCGTCGAGGATCTTCAGCCGCGTGCCGCCGCCGATGCGCAGCGGCACGACGAACACCGAGGCGCGCGAGACGATCGGCCGGATGTCGTCGACCCCGCCGGTCAGCTCCACGCGCGGATCGGCCGCGAGCGCGCGCGTGGCGGCTGTGTCGGGCTGACGACCGACCACCGTCAGGCGTGCCTGCGGCACGGTCTGCGCGATCTGCGGCAGCGTCGTGTCGACGAACCAGCGGATCGCGTCGAGGTTGGGGAACCAGGTGAAGCCGCCGACGAAGGCCATCCGGCCCGGCTCCGGCGCGACGGTCGGGTCGGCGCGGAAATAGTCGGTGTCCACGCCATTCGGGACGGTGGTGACGCGGATCGACGGGTCCATCGCGCGCAGCAGCGCGGCATCCGGATCGGAGACCGCGACCACCTCGTCGGCCGCGGCGCAGGCCCGCGCCTCGTACCGGGCGAGCTTGCGCGTCTGATAGCGCAGGTAGGCGCGCTGCAGGCTGCGGGTCTCGGTGTCGGCGCGGCGCGCCAGCAGCGCGGACTCGACGTTGTGCTCGGTGAGCACGCGGGTGGCGTGCGGGAACATCGGCAGGTATTCGGCCAGGTGCAGCATGTCGAGGTGGACCGCGTCGAAGGCGTGCTGCCCGATCAGGCGCGCGAGCCGCCGCCGCATGCCGGCGGTCCGGTACTTGATGACCTGCAGCGGCACCGGCCCGAACGGCTCGAGCAGCGCGTCGGCGGCGAGGCGCAGCCGCGGGTGGTCCAGGTACAGCGGCTCGGCCTCGACGGTGGCGCAGAACGCGCGCATCGCGCCCAGGCCCTCGACGTCCTCGCGCGTCTGCACGAACGACACCAGGTGGACCTCGTGATGCAGGGCGAGCTGGCGCAGCAGGTTGTACGTGCGCAGCGCCCGCCCTTCGTTCAGCGGATACGGGCTCTTCGTCGTGACGGCGAGGATCTTCATGTGCCGGGGCTCGCGAGCGGGCGGGCGTCGGGCAGGGCGTGGCCGCCCAGCCCGCGGTAGACATCGACGTAGGCGCGCGCGAGGGCACCGGCCGCATAGCGCTCCAGCACGCGCGCGCGCAGCGTCGCCGCGTGCCCGGGGACCGGCGCGAAGGTGGCGAGCGCATCGGCGAAGGCCGCCACGTCGCCGGGCGGCAGCGGTGCCGCCGCGACGCCCGCGATCACCTCGGGCACTCGGCCCACCGCGGTCGCGATCGGCGGCACGCCGCAGGCCATCGCCTCGAGCAGCGCCATCGGCAGGCCCTCGGACAGCGAGGGCAGCACGAAGGCATCCAGGGCCGGATAGACCCGTTCGAGGTCGTCGCGCACGCCGAGGAGCCGCACCTGCCCGCGCAGGCCGAGCGCCTCGATCCGCGACTCGAGCTCGGCGCGCATCGGGCCGTCGCCCGCGATCACCAGGACCGCCGACTCGCCCAGGCGCGGGCGCGCGGCGGCGAACGCCTCGATCAGTCCGATCGGGAACTTCGGTGCGGCCAGCCGCATCGCGGTGCCGAAGATGCGCGCGTCGGAGGGCAGGCCGAGCGCCGCGCGCGCGGCAGCGGCGTCGGCCGGACGGAAGCGCTCGGTGTCGATGCCGTTCGGGACGGTGACCGTGCGGGCCGGATCGATCCGTCGGCGACGCAGCTCGTCGCGCATCGCGTCCGAGACGATGCACACCCGGTCGGCACCGCGCACCAGCGCCAGCTCGAGCCAGTTGTAGAGCCGCACCGAACGCGTGTCCGCGAAGTGCCCGTGCAGCGTCGCCACCAGCGCGCGGCGCGGGCGGTTGGCCAGCCGTGCGTGGAAGACGCTCTTGTAGTCGTGGACGTGGATCGCGTCGACCTCGAGCTCGGCGGCCATCCGCCGGATCGCGCGCACCGTGCCCGGATCGAAGCGTCCGTCGCAGGGCACGAGCCGGCTGTCGACGCCGAGCGCGAGCGCGCGTTCATGCAGCTCGAGCGTCGGCTGGTAGGGGTTGCGCAGGCAGCCCAGCACGACGTCGACGCCCAGCGCCGGCAGCCGGGGCAACAGGGTCAGCAGCACCTGCTCGGCACCGTACAGCCCGGCGCTCGAGCGCAGGTGCAGCACCCGCAGGCGGCGCTCGTCGCGCGACACGCTCAGCGCCATACGTGCACCTGGCGGTTGCGCAGCCACTCGCGAAAGCCCAGGACCACGAACCAGTTGAGCGCGACGAATGCGGTGCCGATGCGAACCGGCAGCGCTGCCGCCGCCGCCGGCCATGCGGTGCCGAGCAGTGGCATCGCGTACAGCGCGAGCTGCGCGACGAGCGCCGCCGCGAACACCGCATGCGCCGGCGCCAGCAGCAGGCTCGAGACGAGCGTGCCCGCGAGCGCGAGCGGTGCGACGAGCCGGCTGATCTTGTGCGACAGGTACTGGATGAAGATCGGATTGCGGCGCGGATCGAGCAGCCACGGATGCGCCGCGAGCAGCCCGAAGTTGCCGGCGAGCGTGCGGATCTTGCGCACGCGCTCGCGGGCCGCGTCGTTCGCCGGCCGGTCGTAGGCGATCGCGCGGTCCTCGAAGACGACGCGCCAGCCCGCCCGGACCGCATTCATCGGGATCAGCACGTCGTCGAGCACCGTGTCCTCGGGGATCGGCGTCCAGGCGGCGCGGCGCAGCGCATAGAGGGCGCCGGTGACCCCGACCACCGAACCGATCGCGCCTTCCATCCTGCGGATCGCCTTCTCGTACCGCCAGTAGGCATCGACCCCCTGGCCGAAGCCGCTCGCCCCCTCGAGCACGAAGACCAGCTCGCCGCTGGCGGCGCCGACCGTCGGATCGGCGAAGTTCGAGACGAGGTGGCGCACCGCGTCGGGATGCAGCGCCTGGCGCGCATCGGTCAGCACGACGATCGGTGCGACGCTGGCGGCGAGCGCGTCGTTGACGCAGGCCGCCTTGCCGCGGCGCACATCGCTGTGGAGCCAGTCGACGCGGGGGTCGCCGAAGGCGCGGACCGCCTCGCCGGTGCCGTCGGTCGAGCCGTCGGAGACGACCAGGATCCGCAGCTGGTCCGCCGGATAGTGCTGCGCCGTGCAGGACTCGAGCTTGGCGCGGATGCCCGCCGCCTCGTTGTGCACGACGACCACGATCACCACCTCGGGCTCGATCGGTGACCGGGCGATCGGCCGGACGCGACCGGCTGCGCGCGACCATGCCCAGAGCGCCGCCGGGTACCCGACGAAGGTCCAGACGACCCATGCGGCGCTCACCGCGAACACCCAGGCGGCGAGTGTCGTCATCCCCGCCGCCCCAGGGCCGCCGAGCGCAGGCGCTCGTAGGTGCCGTTGCCGAGCAGGCGCTTCATCGCGTCGAGCGCCTCGCTGCGCAGGCGTGCGCGCGCGATCAGCAGCGGATCGGCTTGCGCCCAGCGCCGCATCCGGTCGAGGTCGCTGGTGGCGAGGACCGCCAGGCGCGGGATCGCTGCGTCGTCGCGGCCGGGCGTCCAGGTGCCGGAGCGGGAGGTGCACAGCGCCCGGTAGCCCTTCGCCGCGGCGAGCCGGTGCAGCGCCGGATGCACGCGTCCGCCGGGCGGTGCGAACAGCGTCACCGGTGCGCCGATCGCATCCTCGATCGCCGCCTTCGACCGCGTGAGGCTGTCGGCCACGCCGGCCTCGGTCATGCCGTCGAGGTAGTCGTGGGTGTGCCCGTGAGACTGGATCGACAGGCCTGCCGCCGACATCGAGCGCAGCGCCGACCACGACAGGCGATGGCGCTGTCCGACCAGCGACGGGTTGACGAAGAAGTCCGCGCCCGCACCGCGCGCCACGAGCCGGTCGGCGGCGGCACCGTTGCTCGAATGGCCGTCGTCGAAGGTGATCGCGACCGACGGCGGCTGGGGGTGTCCGGCGGCTGCGGCGGCCAGCAGGTCGCGCACGCTGCTCGGCCGGCGCCCGAGCGCGTCGAAGGCATCGAGCTGCGCCTCGAAGGCCTGCGGCGAGACGGTGTAGTGCGGATCGGCGTCGCTGTCGACCCCCGCCGGCTCGATGGCGTGGTACATCAGGACCGCGATCGGCCCGCCCGCAGAGGGCGGCCGGGGCGTGGCCGTTGGATGCCTGGCCGCGGTCATCGCATCACCATCCGGGCGCGCGCCACGCCTGCGAGCGCGAGCTCTCGGGCGCGCGGGTCGAAGGCCAGCTCGAAGGCCGCATACACCAGCACGCCCGTGATCACCTGGACGATCAGCGTGGCGACCGGCGAGCCGGCGTCGAGCCTGACGATCGCCGCGTACATCAGGGTCGCGCCGGCGGCATGCACCGCGAGCGCACGCCAGGGCAGCGATGGCCGCAGCGTCGACGCGCCGAGGCGCATCACGACCACGGCGAGCAGGCCCATCGACACCACCGACCCGAGCGCAGCGCCCAGGATGCCGAGCCTCGGCAGCAGCAGCGCGACCAGCCCGAGGTTCAGCACGCCGGCGACCGCGACGGCGAGCATCAGGGCCCGGGTGCGCTTGTGCAGCATGATCCCGGCGCTCGCCACCACGATCCAGCTCTCGATCGCCATGCCGGCGAGCACCCAGCCGGCGACATCGGCGCCGGCCGCGTAGCGATCCGACGCGAGCAGCGGCAGGCCGATCGGTGCCACGGCCGCGGTACCGGCCACCAGCGGGAAGGCGAGCATCGCGTATAGACCGGTGAAGCGCGACAGCAGGGCCTCGGTCGCGGCTGCGCCCGACTCCTCCCAGGTCCGCGTGTAGGCCGGCCCGATGGTCTGCGTGAGCGACAGCAGCACCGCCACGCGGCCATAGTCGCAGAGGTTCCAGACGGCGCCGTACAGGCCCAGGGGCTCGCTGCCCAGCAGGTGCTGGATCAGGTACCGGTCGCCGAGCACCAGCAGCACGTTGGCGGCCTCGTAGCCCACCAGCGGCAGGCCGAACACCACCATCGATCGCAATAGGTCGGGGGAGACGGCGCGCGGCGAGACCGGCATGCGCCGGTGCATCCAGGCCGCCAGCACCAGGATGGCGATCGCTTCGGCGGCAAGCGCCGCGCCGAAGAAGCCGGCCACGCTGGCGGACACGCCGAGCAGCACCGCGACGGTCAGCACCAGCGCCAGGTAGCGACGCACGACGTTGAAGATCGACACCACGCCGCTGCGCTCGGCCGCGCGCAGCGGATTCACCAGTGCGCTCTCCACCGTGCGCACGACGACCAGCCCCGCCACCAGCATCAGCAGCAGGCCGTGGGGCAGGTCGCCGAGCCAGGTCCCGGGCAGCGCGGTGATCAGCGCGGCCGCGAGCAGGGCCGCGACCAGCCCGCTGCCGAGCATGCCGAACAGCACCGTCGATCGCCAGGTGATCGCGTCCACGCCGAGCCGGCCGGCGACCATCTCCGCATACGAACGCAGGCTCGCGTGCTGCACGCCGAGCTTCGAGAGACCGACCCACAGCGTCAGCAGCGTGCTGATCAGCGTGAGCTGCCCGTATTCCGCGACGCTCAGCGAGCGGGTGACGATCGGGAACGTGACGAGGCCCGCGACCGTGACGAGCACGCTCGCGGCGCCGTAGTTGAGGGAATGGCGAAGCAGTCCGGCGAGCATCGCGGCTCAGGTCCGGCGCGGGACCCGGCACGCCGCCCGACCGCGGGCCGCGGCCAGCGGCGCGCGCGTCGGCGGGGCGTTCACGTCAGAACCTGAGCTCGCCGGCCACCGAGACCGCGTTCTCGACGTACGACGTCGCGGTGCCGGTGATCGCGCGCTGGCGCGCGTTGCGCACGCTGCCGAGCACCGCCGCCTGGCGGGTGAGCTGGTATCGCAGGCCGAGCGTCACGCCGGTCAGGCTGGCTTCGGTCGCCGTGGTGTCCGAGCGCGACTGCTGGTAGGCGGCGGTGACGATCGCCGTCGTGCGCGCATCGAGCCGGTAGTCGTAGCGGCCCTGCACGCCCCAGGTGTCGATGTCGGTCTCTTCACCGAACCCGGGGACGCGCAGCGCCGGCCGCTGATTGGTCATGTAGGCGGTCAGCAGCATGCTGCTGCGCGTCGCGGCGAGCTGCAGCGAGGCGATCAGCGACTCGGCCTGGACGATCGGGCTCTGCGTCGAGGTGTTCGCCAGCGGTGCCCCGACGGTGGTGGCGGGATCGCGGGCGGTCGGCCCGCCGGTGGCGAGCGAGTCGGTCTGCGCGTTCGACGCGGCGTCGGCGGCGACCGCGGCCGGGCTGCTCGACGGCGTCGCGAAGAGCCGGGTCGGATCGAAGTACAGCAGGCCGGCCTGGTTGCCGTCACGGATGCCGCGATCCCAGCTCAGGCCGAGCCGCACGCGGCCCACCTGGTGCGCGGCGGCCGCCGACAGGATGTTCGAGTAGTAGGTGCTCGTCCAGCGGGCGGCGACCTGCGTGCGCGGGTCGGGCCGCCAGTCGAAGGCGGCGCTCGGCCCGACGCCGCTGCGGCGTCCGTCGGCATCGGCCAGCACGCTGCTGGCCGCGTAGTTCACGCCGGCGCCGAGACGCACCAGCGGCGTTGGGGACCAGGTGCCGAGCACCTCGACGAGGCTGTTGGTGTAGTCGAAGCCGTTGTCGTAGGCATAGCGTGCCGAATCGCCGCGGGCGAGCCAGCCGACGCGCGAGGCGCCCGGCGAGGTGCCGGCGATGAAGCTGACGCCGTTGCCGATGTTGCTGACGAAGCCGTCGCCCGGATCGACGTAGCTCACCCGGTAGCGCAGCTCGTAGTCGTTGTTGCCCGCGCGCCCGACCACGTACGGCGACAGGTCGAAGCGCTGATAGGTGGTGCGGCTGGTCGATCGGGCGCCCGGATCGAAGGAGGACGCGTTGAACGGGCTGTTGTTGACGTCGAAGACGTAGGCCTGCGCATTGAGCCGCAGCGCCTGGTCGGTGATGCGGAAGTCCGCGTTGGCCCGCAGGTCGTGGCGCAGCTCGTTGTCCCGGCCGGTGTTGCCGCCGTAGACCAGTCCGCGGGCCGCGTAGAACGCGGAGCCCACTGCCCTCGGCGAATTGAGGTCGGCCTGGATGAACGGCGAGACCTCGAACAGCGAGCCGCGGGTCTCCTCGCCGCGCGGACGCAGATCGATGTTGTCGCTGAAGGTGAACTGGGTCCACAGGCCGGGCGAGAGCGTGGTGCGCCGCTGCACGGGCGTCGTGTTCGCCGGGGCGGCTGCCGGCGCGATGCCGGTACCGATCGGGGACAGGCCGTCGGTGGCGATGCCGCTGGTGCGCTGGCTCGCCGCACCGCCCCAGCCGGAGCCGCCGGTGCCCGAGAGCGGGGCGCTGACCTGCGCGCCGGCGGGCACCCAGGCGGCGGCAAGTGCGGCCGCCAGCGCAGCGGCGGGCAGCGCGAGGCCGGGGAAGGATCGATCAGTTGCCGCCATGTCCATATCCGTAGCCGTATCCGTAGCCGCCCGCGCGGCGCTCGTCCGCCTTGTTCAGGATCACGCCCACGACCGGGCAGGCCTCGATCGTCGACAGGGCCTCCTCGACCGCGCCCTGAGGCGTGACACCGGCCTCGACCACCAGCGCGATCTGGCCCATCAGACCGGCGAGCACGCGGGCCTCTGTCGTGGGCAGCAGCGGCGGCGCGTCGAAGATCACGATGCGATCCGGGTAGCGTTCGGTGATGAGGTCGAGCAGGCGGCCCATCGCGTCGCTGGCGAGCAGTTCGTTGGCGTTGTCCGACAGCGTGCCCGCGGTCATCACCGCGAGCTTGTCGATGTCGGTCTCCCTGACCGTGGCCTCGAGCGGCAGCGTCGGATCGAGCAGCAGGTCCATCAGGCCCGGCCCCGAGGGCAGCCGCAATTCGCGCTGCAGGGACGGACGCGCGACGTCGGCGTCGATCAGCAGCACCTGCAGGTCACGTTCGGCGGCGATGCTGAGCGCGAGGTTGACCGCGCAGAAGCTCTTGCCCTCGTCCGGGTTGGCGCTGGTGACCATCACCCGATGGCCGTTCGGCACTTCGCTGCGCCCGCGGCCGGACGCATTCGCGATCAGGGGGCGCTTGATGACGCGGAACTCGTTCGACAGTCGCGTCGCCGGGCTGTCCGGGGTCACGTAGCCGCGGGCCGCGAGGGCCTTCACGTCGAGCCGCACTCGGGGGGCGGCACCGTCCGGGCGCGGCGTTCGCGCCACGGGCGCGGGACGCGGGGTGCGCGTGAGCGGTGCTGCGCCGGCTGCGGTCGGGTCGTCCCGACGCGGACGCACGGGCGGGGCATCGCGGCGCCCGGCG
>CAIUGQ010000010.1 GCA_903898725.1 uncultured Burkholderiales bacterium
CTGGCAGATGGCCGACACCGGCCCCTGCGGCCCGTGTTCGGAACTGTTCTACGACCATGGCCCCGAGGTCGCCGGCGGCCCGCCCGGCAGCCCCGAGCAGGACGGCGATCGCTACATCGAGATCTGGAACCTCGTGTTCATGCAGTTCGACCGGGACGCCTCGGGCACGCTCACGCCGCTGCCCAAGCCCTGCGTCGACACCGGCATGGGCCTGGAGCGGATCGCGGCCGTGCTGCAGCACGTGCACAGCAACTACGAGATCGACCTGTTCCAGGCGCTGATCGCCGCGGCCGCGCGCGAGACCGGCATCGCCGACCTCGCCACGCCCTCGCTGCGCGTCATCGCCGACCACATCCGTGCCTGCGCGTTCCTGATCGTCGACGGGATCATCCCGGGCAGCGAGGGCCGCGGCTACGTGCTGCGCCGCATCGCGCGCCGGGCGCTGCGCCACGGCCACAAGCTCGGTCAGACCAAGCCGTTCTTCCACAAGCTGGTGCCTGACCTGGTGGCCGCGATGGGCGATGCCTATCCCGAGCTGGTCGAGGCCGCACCCCGCGTGATCGATGTGCTGCGCCAGGAGGAGGAGCGCTTCGGCGAGACCCTCGAGAACGGCATGCAGATCCTGAACGCGGCGCTGGCCTCGGGCACGAAGACGCTCGATGGCGAGACCGCGTTCAAGCTGTACGACACCTACGGCTTCCCGCTCGACCTGACCGCCGACGTCTGTCGCGAGCGCGACGTGGCGGTCGACGAGGCGGGCTTCGACGCGGCGATGACGCGTCAGCGCGAGACCGCGCGGGCCGCCGGCAAGTTCCGCATGGGCGGCTCGCTCGAGTACTCGGGCGTCGTCACCCACTTCCACGGCTACGAGCAGCTCGAGGTCGACGGCGCCCGGATCTCGGCGCTCTACGTCGACGGCACGCCGGTGCAGCAGGTTGCGGCCGGCCAGGCCGCGGTGGTCGTGCTCGACCGCACGCCGTTCTACGCCGAGTCGGGCGGTCAGGTGGGCGACCAGGGCCTGCTCGAGGGGGCGCACGGCGCACGATTCGCCGTCGGCGACACGCTCAAGGTGCAGGCCGAGGTGTTCGGCCACCACGGGCGGCTGGAGTCGGGCGCGCTGCAGGTCGGTGACGAGGTCCGTGCGCGCGTGGACGTCGTGCGTCGCGCCCGCACCGAGCGCCACCATTCGGCCACCCACCTGATGCACAAGGCGCTGCGCCAGGTGCTCGGCGGACACGTCCAGCAGAAGGGATCGCTGGTCGACGCCGACAAGACCCGCTTCGACTTCTCGCACCATTCGCCGATGACCGCCGCCCAGATCGGCGAGGTCGAGGCGCTGGTCAATGCCGAGATCCTCGCCAACGGCGCGACCCGCTCGCAGCTGCTGTCCTTCGACGACGCGGTCGCCGGCGGCGCGATGGCGCTCTTCGGCGAGAAGTACGGCGACACGGTGCGCGTGCTCGACATCGGCAGCTCGCGCGAGCTGTGCGGCGGCACGCACGTCGCGCGCACCGGCGACATCGGTCTGTTCAAGATCGTCTCCGAGGGCGGCGTGGCCGCGGGCATCCGCCGCGTCGAGGCCGTCACCGGCGACGTCGCGCTCGCCTGGGTGCAGGGCGTGGAGCACGTGCTGCACGATGCCGCCGGCGCGTTCAAGGTGCCGGTCGGCGAGCTGCGCGGCAAGATCGAGCAGCTGCTGGAGTCGGCCCGCGCCACCGAGCGCGAGCTGGCGCGCCTGAAGTCCAAGCTCGCGGCCAGCCAGGGCGACGAGCTGCTGTCGAAGGCGGTCGACGTCAAGGGCGTCAAGGTGCTGGTGGCCGCGCTCGACGGCGCCGATGCGAAGGCGCTGCGCGAGACGATGGACAAGCTCAAGGACAAGCTGCGCCCGGCCGCGATCGTGCTGGCCGCGGTCATCGACGGCAAGGTGCAGCTCGCAGCGGGCGTCACGCCCGAGGCGGTGGGCCGCATCAAGGCCGGCGAGCTGGTCAACTTCGTCGCGCAGCAGGTCGGCGGCAAGGGCGGCGGCAAGCCCGACATGGCGATGGCCGGCGGCACCGACGCCGCCGCGCTGCCGAAGGCGCTGGCCTCGGTCCAGGGCTGGGTGGCCGAGCGCGCGTGAGCGTGTCCGGCGAGACGCCGGGCGACGCCGCGGCGGGCGGTGGCGTCCCCGGTTGGCTGCCGCCCGCGCAGCCGCTGGGCATCCGCACGCTGATCGCGCTGTCGATCCTCAATCACGTCGCGTTCGCCGGCGTGCGCGTGTCGCTCACGCTCTCGGCCCTGCACCTGCACGCGCCGACCTTCCAGGTCGGCATGCTGCTGTCGTTCTTCAGCCTGCTGCCGATGCTGCTCGCGATTCCCGGCGGGCGCTGGATCGATCGGATCGGCGCGCGCTGGCCGATGATCGCGGGCACCGCGACGATCGTCGTCGGTGTCGTGCTGCCATTCCTCTGGCTGTCGATGGCCACGCTGTTCACGGCCGCCGTGCTGGTGGGCCTGGGCTTCCTGCCGTTCCACCTCGGCATCCAGAAGCTGATCAGCGAGCTCGGCACGCCCGAGGACCGTCGCCACAACCTCAGCCTGATGGCGATCGGCTTCTCCGTATCGGCCTTCCTCGGGCCGACCAGTGCCGGCTTCCTGATCGACGGGCTCGGCCACCGTTTCGCCTTCGGCGTGCTGACGCTGCTCCCGCTCGGCGCGCTGCTGTGGCTGCGGCGCCTGCGCGAGCGGCTGCCCGAGGGACGGGTGGCACCTCCCGAGACTTCGCAGAAGATGCGGATCGGCGATCTCCTGGCGACGCCGGAGTTGCGACGGCTCTACATCGTGGTGGCGCTGATCTCCTCGGCCTGGGACGTCCACCAGTTCCTCGTGCCGCTCTACGGCGCGCGCATCGGCCTGTCCGCCTCGGGCATCGGCCTGATCCTCGGCGCGTTCGCGATCGCGACGATGGTGGTGCGCATGGTGATCCCGCTGTTCCTGATGGACGTCTCCGAATGGAAGGCGATCCTGGTCGCGATGGCGATCGCCGGCGTGGTCTACGCGGTCTATCCCGCGTTCACCTCGCTCGAGGCCCTGCTCGCGCTGTCCTTCGTGCTCGGCCTGGGGCTGGGCGTGTCGCAGCCGATGACGCTGTCGATCATGGCGCGCTCGGCGCCGGCGAGCCGCCTCGGCGAGGCCACCGGGCTGCGGCTGATGCTGGTGAACGGCACGCAGACGGTGCTGCCCTCGGCGTTCGGTGCGGTGGGCGGCGTGATCGGGATCGGCGGGCTGTTCTGGGGCATGGCGCTGCTGCTCGGGGCGGGGCTGGTGGGGGTGGGGCGGGCGGTGCGGCGCACCGAGTGACGCTCGCACGGACACGATCCGTGCGCACTGCGCCATCGGCGCCACACGTCGACACGACAGGGGCCGAGCTGGCGACATAGACTCCACCGATCGACGTGCGCCCGCGCGTCCGCATCCTCCAGGAGCCGCTCCGATGCAGTTCGCCGAAACCCTCGACACCGCTCAGCAGATCATCGTCAACTTCGGCCTGAAGCTGCTCGGCGCCTTCGCGCTGTGGTGGGCCGGCCGCTGGCTGATCGGCCTCGCGGTGCGTCTGATCCAGACCGCACTGACCGTGCGCCAGGTCGATGCCACGCTGCAGCGCTACCTCGCGTCGATCATCGGCGTGGTGCTGAACATCGTGCTGGTGATCGGCATCCTCGGCTTCTTCGGCTTCGAGACGACCTCGTTCGCCGCGCTGCTCGCGGCCGCCGGCGTCGCGATCGGGGCGGCCTGGTCGGGGCTGCTGTCGAACTTCGCGGCCGGCGCGTTCCTCATGGTGCTGCGTCCGTTCAAGGTCGGCGACTACATCTCCGGCGGCGGCGTCGAAGGCACGGTGCGCGAGCTCGGGCTGTTCTCCACGACCATCATCGCGCCCGACAATGTCGTCACGCTGGTGGGCAACGGCAAGCTGATGGGCGACACGCTGAAGAACTACTCCGCCGCCCCGTACCGCCGCGTCGACCGCCTCGCCCAGATCGACCATGGCGTGGACCCGGCCGATGCGATCGCCCGGCTCAAGGCCCGGCTGTCGACGATCCCGAACGTGCTCGCCGAGCCGGCGCCGGACGTCGAGATCCTCGACTTCAACCCGATGGGCGCGCAGCTCGCGGTGCGGCCGTACTGCCACACCGACCACTTCTGGCAGGTCTGGTTCGACACCAACCGGGTGATCCGCGAAGAGTTCTCGCGCGCGGGCTATGCGGTGCCGGCGGCGCACGCGGTGCATGTGAACGTGCCGGCGCCCGGCGCGGCGGCGCAGCGCGAGGCCTGAGCACTGCACGGCGGCGGTCCGCCCCGGCGGCAACCCGTCTCGGCGACGGGGCGCTGCCGGCCGGGCGGCCGGCGCGGGTAGAATCGCGGTCCCCCAGCCCCGAGCGGGCCGCCAAGCCGGTGGCCGAGACCGACCATGTCAGACCCCATCACGTTCGATCGCGAAGTCGACGCCCGCGGGCTGAACTGCCCGCTGCCGATCCTCAAGGCGAAGAAGGCGCTGGCCGACCTCGGCAGCGGCCAGGTGCTCAAGGTCGTCTCGACCGACCCGGGCTCGCTGCGCGACTTCCAGGCCTTCGCCCGGCAGACCGGCAATCAGATGATCGGCCAGTCGGAAGCGGACAAGGTCTGGACGTTCTTCCTGCAAAGGCGCTGAACGGGACGGGGGCGGGCCCCGCCCGTCAGCCTCACCCCAGCTTCGTGCGCTGCTCGCGCAGGCGCGCGACGGTGCTCTCGAACCCCGCCAGCCGCTCGCGCTCCTGCGCGACCACCGCGGCCGGTGCACGGTCGACGAAGCTCGCGTTCGACAGCTTGCCGGTCGCCTTGCGGACCTCGCCGTCGATGCGGGCGATCTCCTTGTCCAGGCGCTCGCGCTCGGCCGCGACGTCGATCTCGACCTTCAGCATCAGCCGGAAGTCGCCGACGATCTGCACCGGCGCGATCGAGTCCGCGGGCAGGGTGTCGACCAGCTCGACGCCCGACAGCTTCGCCAGCACCTGCAGGTAGGGTGCATGCGCGGCCGCGCGCTCGCGCGGGCCGGACACCACCAGCGGCAGCTTCTGCGCGGGCGAGACGTTCATCTCGCCGCGCAGCGCACGGCACGCATCGACCATCGTGCGCAGCTCCGCGACCGCCGCCTCGCTGGAAGCGTCGATCTTGCCGAGTTCCGCGACCGGGAAGCGCTGGGTCGAGATCGAGAAGCGCTGCTCGGCGAGCGCCTGCGCGAGCGCCTCGCCCTCGAGGCGCTGCACGCCACGCTCGCCGTAGCGATGCGCGAGCGGCGCGACCTTCTGCCAGAGCTCCTCGGTGATGAACGGGATCATCGGATGCGCCAGGCGCAGGATGGTCTCCAGCGTGCGCAGCAGCGTGCGCCGCGTGCCGCGCTGCACCGCCTCGTCGGGCGAGGCGAGGTCGACCTTCGCGAGCTCGAGGTACCAGTCGCAGTACTCGTTCCACGCGAACTCGTAGAGCTCGCGCGCGGCGACGTCGAAGCGATAGTCGGCGAGCGCCTGCTCGATGCTCGCCTCGGTGCGCTGCAGCCGCGAGGTGATCCAGCGCGAGACCGGCGTGAAGTGCATGTAGCCGCCGGGCACGCACTGATCCGCCGTGTGAGGCGCGAAGCCGCAGTCGCGGCCCTCGGTCTGCATCAGCACGAAGCGCGTCGCATTCCAGAGCTTGTTGCAGAAGTTGCGGTAGCCCTCGCAGCGGTTCAGGTCGAAGTTGAGCGTGCGCGCGAAGGTCGCGAGCGAGGCGAAGGTGAAGCGCACCGCATCGGCGCCGTAGGCCGGGATGCCCTCCGGATACGACTTGCGCAGCTGCTTCTCGATCCGCGCCTTGTGGTCGGCACGCAGCAGGCCCACGGTGGACTTCTCGACCAGGGTCTCGAGCGTGACGCCGTCGATGAGGTCGAGCGGGTCGATGGTGTTGCCCTTCGACTTCGACATCTTCTGGCCTTCGGCGTCCCGCACGATCGCGTTGATGTACACGTCGCGGAACGGCACCCGGCCGGTGAAGAAGGTGGTCATCATCACCATCCGGGCGACCCAGAAGAAGATGATGTCGAAGCCGGTGACCAGCACCGCCGAGGGCAGGTAGCGGTCGAGGTCGGCGGTGGCGCGCGGCCAGCCGAGCGAGGAGAACGGCACCAGCGCCGACGAGAACCAGGTGTCGAGCACGTCGGCGTCGCGCACCAGCGCACCGGACCAGCCCGCGGCTGCGGCCTGTGCATGCGCGGCGGCCTCGTCGCGGGCGACGAACACCGTGCCGTCATGGATCGCGGCGCCCTCGGCATCGGCCTTGTACCAGGCCGGAATCTGGTGGCCCCACCAGAGCTGGCGCGAGATGCACCAGTCCTGGATGTTCTCCATCCAGTGGTCGTAGGTGGTCCGCCAGTGCTCGGGCACGAAGCGCACCTGCCCGTCGGCGACCACCTGCAGGCAGACGTCGGCGATCGACTGTCCGGGGAAGAAGCCGTTGGCATGGCCGCGCTCGCTCATCGCGACGAACCACTGGTCGGTGAGCAGTGGCTCGACGACGACGCCGGTACGCGCCGAGCGCGGCACGGTCAGCTTGTGCGGCTTCTCCGAGACCAGCAGGTCGAGCGCGGCCAGGTCCTCGAGCACCTGCTTGCGCGCGTCGTAGCGGTCCAGCCCGCGATAGCGCTCGGGCGCGTCGTCCGAGACGGTGGCGGTGCGGGTGAGGATGCTGATGACCGGCAGCGCATGACGCTCGCCGAGCTTCCAGTCGTTGAAGTCGTGGGCCGGCGTGATCTTCACGCAGCCGGTGCCGAACTTCGCATCGACATAGTCGTCGGCGACGATCGGGATCTCGCGCCAGGCGCTCGGGTCCGTCGCCGACAGCGGCAGGCGCAGCGAGCGGCCCACCAGCGGCGCCCAGCGCGCATCGTTCGGATTCACCGCGACCGCGGTGTCGCCGAGCATCGTCTCGGGGCGCGTCGTCGCGACCACCAGGGCGTCGACGGTCACGGTACGTGCCGGCTCGGTGTCGGTGGCGGGCAGCGCGACCTCGACCGGCGCACCGGCGAGCGGATAGCGGATCTCCCAGATCCGGCCGTCCTCCTCCTCGCTGTCGACCTCGAGGTCGGAGACCGCGGTCTGCAGCGTCGGATCCCAG
>CAIUGQ010000011.1 GCA_903898725.1 uncultured Burkholderiales bacterium
TCCCCGCCCGCCGCGACCTCGCTGGCCGCCGGCGACACGCAGGCGCTGATGACGGTGGCGCCGGCACTGCTGCCGATGATCCAGTCCGGCCGCGTCAAGCTGCTCGGGGCGACCAGCCTCAAGCGCAGCGACGTCCTCAAGGACGTGCCGACGCTCGCCGAGCAGGGCTTCGCGGGCTTCGAGGCGCTCGCCTGGAACGGCCTGTTCGCACCGGCGGGCACGCCGGCCGAGCTGGTGCAGAAGATCGCGGCCGACGTCGATGCGGTGCTGCGCGATCCGGCCGTGCGGGACGCGCTGGCCAAGCAGGGGCTCGTGGTCGGGGGCGGCACGCCCGCCGAGTTCGTGGCCTTCATCGACGCCGAGTCGCGCAAGTGGGGCGCGATCATCCGCGAGGCGGGCATCACCCTCGACTGAGGTCGGCCTACCTCGGTTCGCGGTCGACGCTGCGCCGCGGCCGGTCCACGAAGGCACGGATGCCCGCCTTCGATTCCGGCGTGGCCGCGACGTTGCAGAAGTTCTCGACCGCCGCCGCGACACCGTGCCGGTAGCCGTGGCCGGTGTCGTTCTCGCGCACGAAGGCCTCGCGCGCCATCCGCATCACGCGGGCCGGCTTGGCTGCCAGCACCTGAGCCAGCGCGTGCGCGGTCTCGAGCGCGGTGCCGGGTTCGGCGATCCGGCTGGCCAGCCCCAGATCGAACGCCTCCTGGGCGCCGAACGCACGTCCGGTGAACAGCAGGTCGAAGGCCCGGTGCTTGCCGATGATGCGCGGCAGGTGGGTGAAGTGGATCGCCGGGATCACGCCGACGTCGATCTCCGGATAGCCGAGGTCGGCGTCGCGGTCGACGACGATCAGGTCGCTCGAGATCGCGAGCGTCATGCCGCCGCCGCGCGCGGTGCCGTTGACGGCCGCGATCGAGGGCTTGCCCAGGCGGTACTGCAGATCGGTGAAGCGGGTGTAGAGCCGCTCGAGCAGCGCCCGCACGCCGTCACTGTCCGCGGTCGAGAACTGCTTCAGATCCAGGCCCGCGCAGAAGCGCCCGGGCACCGCGCTGCCGAACACGACGGCGCGCGCCGAGTCGTCGGCGGCGGCCCGCTCGAAGGCTGCGAGCAACGCGTCGAGCATGCCCACGGTGAGGGCGTTGACCGGCGCGTGATCCATCAGGATCTCGGCCACGCCGTCGGCGACGCGATAGCGGACGTGACGCGGGGCGGTGCTCATGGCGGGTGTCTCCTCGGGACCGGGCCGGGCCGGCGATGGCGCGATGGTGCCACGTGCACCGCGCGCCGTCGCCGCGCCCGATCCGCCGCTCAGTGCGAGCGCGCCTTGAGCTCGAGGCGGCGGCGGTGCAGCACCGGCTCGGTGTAGCCCGAGGGCTGGGCCGTGCCTTCGAACACCAGGTCGCAGGCGGCCTGGAAGGCGATGCCGTCGAAGCCGGGCGCCATCGGCCGGTAGGCCGGGTCGCCGGCGTTCTGGCGATCGACCACCGCCGCCATCCGCTTCATGACGTCCATCACGCGGTCGCGGCTCGCGACGCCGTGGTGCAGCCAGTTGGCGATGTGCTGCGACGAGATGCGGCAGGTCGCGCGGTCCTCCATCAGGCCGACATCGTTGATGTCCGGCACCTTCGAGCAGCCCACGCCCTGGTCGA
>CAIUGQ010000012.1 GCA_903898725.1 uncultured Burkholderiales bacterium
CGTACTCGACGTGCGCCGTGTTGATCGTGATCCCGCGCGCCTTCTCTTCCGGCGCCGCGTCGATCTGGTCGTACGCCTTCGCCTCGCCGCCGAACTTCGACGACAGCACCGTCGTGATCGCCGCCGTCAGCGTCGTCTTTCCATGGTCCACGTGACCGATCGTGCCCACGTTCACGTGGGGCTTGTTCCGCTCGAACTTTGCCTTGGCCATTATCTCGTCGCTCCGATCTGAAAGAACGTATGTGGGGTATGCGTGCTGCGCTGATTACTTCGTGCGGGCGGCGATGATCGCCTCGGCGACGTTCTTCGGCGCCTCCGCGTACTGCTTGAATTCCATCGTGTACGTCGCACGACCCTGGGTCTGCGAACGCAGCGAGGTGGAGTAGCCGAACATCTCCGACAGCGGCACTTCGGCGCGGATCGCCTTGCCGCCGCCGACCATGTCGTCCATGCCCTGGACCATGCCACGACGCGACGACAGGTCGCCCATCACCGTGCCGGCGTAGTCCTCGGGCGTCTCGACCTCGACCGACATCATCGGCTCGAGCAGCACCGGGCTCGCGCGCCGCATGCCTTCCTTGAACGCCATCGAACCGGCCATCTTGAACGCGTTCTCGTTCGAGTCCACGTCGTGGTACGAGCCGAAGGTCAGCGTCGCCTTGACGTCGACCACCGGGTAGCCGGCGAGCACGCCCGAGGGCAGCGTGTCCTCGATGCCCTTCTGCACGGCGGGGATGAACTCCCGCGGCACGACGCCGCCCTTGATCGCGTCGACGAACTCGAAGCTCTTGCCGCCAGGTGCCAGCGGCTCGATCTTCAGCACGACGTGACCGTACTGGCCGCGACCGCCCGACTGCTTGACGAACTTGCCCTCGACCTCTTCGACCATCTTGCGGATGGTCTCGCGGTACGCGACCTGCGGCTTGCCGACCGAGGCCTCGACGCCGAACTCGCGCTTCATGCGGTCGACGATGATCTCGAGGTGCAGCTCGCCCATGCCGCCGATGATGGTCTGGCCCGACTCCTCGTCGGTCCGGACACGGAACGAGGGGTCTTCGCGGGCGAGGCGCTGGAGCGCGACACCCATCTTCTCCTGGTCCGCCTTGGTCTTCGGCTCGACCGCCTGGTGGATCACCGGCTCGGGGAACACCATCCGCTCGAGGATGACCGGCGCCTCGGGATCACACAGCGTCTCGCCGGTGATCACTTCCTTCAGGCCGACGCAGGCGGCGATGTCGCCCGCGCGCACCTCGGAGATCTCCTCGCGCTGGTTCGCGTGCATCTGCAGCAGACGGCCGACGCGGTCCTTCTTGCCCTTGATGGGGTTGAAGACCGTATCGCCCGAGCTCAGGACGCCCGAGTAGACGCGGATGAAGGTCAGCTGACCGACGAACGGGTCGGTCATCAGCTTGAACGCGAGGGCCGCGAACTTTTCCTTGTCGTCGGCCTTGCGGTAGACCTCGGCCTCGTTGTCGTCCATGCCCTTGACCGGGGGGATGTCCACCGGCGACGGCATCAGCTCGATCACCTTGTCGAGCATGGCCTGCACGCCCTTGTTCTTGAAGGCCGAGCCGCACATCATCGGCTGGATCTCGCCGGCGATGGTGCGCTGACGCAGTCCCGCGAGGATCTCGGCTTCGGTCAGCTCGCCTTCCTCGAGGTACTTGTTCATCAGCTCCTCGTTGGACTCGGCGGCGGCCTCGATCATCTTCTCGCGCCACTCGGCGCAGGTGTCCGCGAGCTCGGCGGGGATCTCGCCGTACTCGAACTTCATGCCCTGCGAGGCATCGTCCCACCAGATGGCCTTCATCTTGACCAGGTCGACCACGCCCTTGAAGTTCTCCTCGGCGCCGATCGGCACCTGCAGGGGAATCGGGTTCGCCTTCAGGCGAAGCCGCATCTGGTCGTAGACCTTGAAGAAGTTCGCGCCGGTCCGGTCCATCTTGTTGACGAACGCGAGCC
>CAIUGQ010000013.1 GCA_903898725.1 uncultured Burkholderiales bacterium
CGCCCCGCCGGCTCACATCACCGCGCCGAGGTACCACGGCACGAACTCCTCCTGGCCGATGCCGAGCGCCTCGCTCTTGCTCGCCTCGCCCGAGGCCACGCGCAGCACCAGCTCGAAGATCTCGCGGCCCTTCTGCTGCACGCTCATCGTCCCGTCGACGATGTCGCCGCAGTTGACGTCCATGTCGTCGGTCATCCGCTCGTAGAGCGGCGTGTTGGTCGCCAGCTTGATCGACGGGCTGGGCTTGCAGCCGTAGACCGAGCCGCGCCCGGTGGTGAAGCACACCAGGTTCGCGCCGCCGGCGACCTGCCCGGTGGCCGACACCGGGTCGTAGCCCGGCGTGTCCATGAAGACGAAGCCGCGGGCGGTGACCGGCGCCGCGTACTCGTAGACATCCACCAGGTTGGTCGTGCCGCCCTTGGCGACCGCGCCGAGCGACTTCTCGAGGATGGTGGTCAGCCCGCCCGCCTTGTTGCCCGGCGACGGGTTGTTGTCCATCGAGCCCTCGTTGCGCTCGCAGTAGCCCTCCCACCACTTGATGCGGGTGATCAGCTTGTCGGCCACCGCCTGCGAGACCGCGCGCCGCGTCAGCAGGTGCTCGGCGCCGTAGATCTCGGGCGTCTCCGACAGGATCACGGTGCCGCCGTGCGCAACCAGCAGGTCGCAGGCCGCACCGAGTGCCGGATTGGCGGTGATGCCCGAATAGCCGTCCGACCCGCCGCACTGCAGGCCGATGGTGATGTGGCTGGCGGGCACGCGGCTGCGCGTCATCGAGTTGGCATGCGGCAGCATCGACTCGACCGCGGCGACCGCGGCGGCCACCGTCTTCTTCGTGCCGCCCGAGTCCTGGATGATCAGCGGCTCGAGCAGCGGGCCCTGCACCATGCCCTCGGCGGCGAACAGCGCATCCATCTGGTTGCCTTCGCAGCCCAGGCCGATGATGACGATGCCGGCGAAGTTCACGTGGCGGGTGTAGCCGGCGATGGTCCGGCGCAGCACGTCCATGCCCTTGCCGTTGGAGTCCATGCCGCAGCCGACGCTGTGGGTGATCGGCACGATGCCGTCGACGTTCGGGAACGCGGCGAGCCGCTCGGGCGTGAAGTGCGCGGCGACGAACTTCGACACGCTGGCCGAGCAGTTCACCGTCGAGACGACGCCGATGTAGTTGCGGGTGGCGACGCGGCCGTCCGGGCGCACATAGCCCATGAAGGTCGCCTGCTCGGCGACCGCCGGCACCGGCTTGACGTCGACGCCCACCGCGTAGTCGCGCGCGAAGGTCTCGAAGGCGAGGTTGTGCGTGTGCACGTGCTGGCCGGGCAGGATGTCCTGCGTCGCGAAGCCGATGATCTGGCCGTAGCGGCGCACCGGCTGGCCCTTGGCCACCGCCTTGGTCGCGAGCTTGTGGCCCGGGGGCACGGCATCGACGCAGACGAGGTCCTCGTCGGCGATCCGGGTGCCGGGCTGCAGCGGCCGCGCGGCGATGACGACGTCGTCGGTCGGATTCAGGCGCAGGACGGGCTTCTTGATGACTTGGATGGTGGCGGACATGGCGTGGACTCTCGCAGGCGTGGCCGCGGTGGCGCGGCGGATCGATCCGGGATTATCGCCCGTCGGGCGGACTCAATGGTTCAGCACCCTCGGCAGCCAGACCGACAGCGCCGGCACGTAGGTCAGCACCATCAGCGCGCCGATCAGCGCCAGCACGAAGGGGCCGATCTCCTTGACGATCAGTCCGAGGTGCGTGCGCGAGACCGAGCTCGCGACGAACATCAGCACCCCCACCGGCGGCGTGATCTGGCCGATCACCAGGTTCACCAGCAGCACGATGCCGAAGTGCAGCAGGTCGATGCCGACCGCGTTGAGCAGCGGGATCAGGATCGGCACCAGGATGATCATGATGGCGAGCGTCTCCATGAACATGCCGGCGACCAGCAGCGCGGCGTTCAGGATCAGCAGGATCACCCAGGGCTCGTTCGACACCGAGGTCAGCAGCGCGGCGACCTTCTGCGGCGCCTGCTCGACGCCGAGGATCCAGCCGAAGGGCGCCGCGCCCGCGGCGATGATCAGGATCGCGGCGGTCTCCCGTCCGGTGGCCAGCAGGATCGCCGGCAGGCCCTTCCAGGTCAGCGTGCGGTAGACGAACAAACCGACGACGAGCGAGTAGGCGCAGGCGACCGCCGCGATCTCGGTCGCGGTGAACACACCCATCCGGAAGCCCACCAGGATCAGGATCGGCATGGCCAGCGCCCACAGCGCGTCCTTGAAGGCCTGCCACAGTCGGGCGCCGCTGAAGGCCGCGTCCTTCGGGAAGTTGCGCTGGCGCGCGGTCCAGGCGATGACGGCCATCATCGAACCGGCCATCACCACGCCGGGGATCAGGCCGGCGATGAACAGGTCGCCGAGCGACACGTTCGCCTGCCAGGCGTAGATCACCATCAGGATCGAGGGCGGGATGATCGGCCCGAGCGTGGCCGCCGCGGCGCACACCGCGGCCGCGAAGCCACGGCCGTAGCCCGCCTCGGTGAGCTGCGGCACGAAGACGCGCGAGGTCGCCGCGCAGTCGGCCACCGACGAGCCCGAGATGCCCGACAGGAACACGTTGCCGACGATCGCGGTCTGCGCGAGGCCGCCGCGGATGTGGCCGACGAAGGCGCGGGTGAAGGCGAACAGCCGCTCGCTGATGCCCGACTCGTTCATCAGCGCGCCGGCCAGCGTGAACAGCGGCACCGCCAGCAGCGGAAAGGACTGCACGCTGGTGGCCACGCGCTGCGCGGCCACCGACACCGGGATGCCGTCGATGGCGATCACCAGGATCGCCGAGCCCATCATCGCGAAGCCGATCGGCACGCCGACCACCAGCAGCAGCACGAACACGCACAGCAGGATCGTGAGCATCGCCGGGTCTCAGGCCTCGGCCGAGTCGATCACCGACTCGGTCGCGTTGCGGAAGACGGCTTCCGGGCCCTCGTCGACCAGGATCATCGCGGCGTGGAACATCGTCAGCGCGAAGCCGATCGGCATCGCGACGAAGATCCAGCCGACGCTGTAGCCCAGCATCGGGGTCCGGCTCGAGGCCACATTGGCGGTGTGCGACCAGCCGGCATAGATCGCCGCCACGAAGATCGCGGCGGCGCCGATGCAGGCGAGCACGCCGCAGACGCGGCGGCCCGTCGTACCCAGGCGCAGGATCAGCACGTCGATGCGGATGTGCATCCGCGAGCGCAGCGCCGAGGGGACGCCCAGCATCACCCCCCAAACGAAGATCGTGACGACGAACTCCTCCGACCAGGTCAGCGGGTCGTTGAAGACGTAGCGCAGGATCACGCCCAGGCCGAGCAGCACGGCCATCACGGCGACGATGACCGTCACCCCCCAATCCTCGAGCCGCGCCAGCGCGCGGTCGAGGGCCCTCAGGCCGTGCATCATCGGTTCAGGACGTTCCGGTCAGGCGGTACCGATCACTTGCCGCCGCGCAGCTTGTCGATCTCGGCACGCATGCGCTTCCAGTGCTCGGCGCCCCAGCGGGCCTCGAGCTTCGGATACACCGCGTTCATCTTCTGCGCGAAGGCGTCGCGGTCCGGGTTGTCGATGATCTTGATCTTCGGCGACTTGCGGATCTCCTCGAGCATCGACACCTCGCGGCCCTGCTGGGCGACGGTGTTCTTCGCGGACGCCGCGGCGGCCTCGTCGAGCATCAGCTTCTGCAGTTCCGGCTTGAGCTTCTCGAAGCTCGCGCGGTTGATGAGGATGGTGTTGTTCTGCAGCATGTGCCGGCTCATCGACAGCACGCCCTGCACCTCGTAGAACTTGCGCGAGAAGATCGTCGGGATCGGGTTCTCCTGGCCGTCGACGGTCTTCTGCTGCAGCGCGGTGTAGACCTCGCCGAACGGGATGGGCGTGGGCGCCGCGCCGAAGCCGCGCACCATCTCGACCCAGATCGGCGACTCGGGCACGCGCACCTTCAGGCCCGCCATGTCCTCGGGCTTGCGCACCTCCTTCGTCGAGAAGGTGAAGTTGCGCCAGCCCCAGTACCAGATCTTGGTCAGCGGCACGATGTTGTGCTTGTCGCGCAGCTCGTCCCACAGCGGCTGCAGCGCCGGGCCGGTGATGATGGTCTCGGCCTCCTTCCAGTCACGCCACAGGAACGGCGCGCTCGGCATCTCGAAGGCCGGCACCAGCGTGTTCATCGTCGGCATCGAGGGCGTGGAGATGTCCAGCGCGCCCGACTTCAGCTGCTGCAGCAGGTCGACTTCCTTGCCGAGCTGCTCGGAGGGGAAGACGCGGATCGTCAGCTGGCCGTTCGACTTCTTGGTGACGTTGTCGGCGAACTCCTGGTACAGGTCGAACGCGACCTCGCCGGGGTTGTTCGCATGCCCGAAGCGCAGCGTCGTCTGGGCGGACGCACCGAAGGCGGTGACGGCGAGCACGGCGGCGGCCGCCAGCCGGAACAGGGGCGTCAGGGGGGAAGGGGGGATCAGGGGGCTCATCGGGGGTCTCCTCCTCGTGGGGGTGTCGTTGTGGCGCGAAGCATAGATCACTCGAAGACGTGGAGCGCCGTGCGATGCTTCGAGATGAAATCCCAGTCGTAGGTCACGCCGAGGCCGGGTCCGTCGGGCACGCCGACGGTGCCGTCGGCCGACACGCAGTCGAGCTGGTCGCTGTAGCCGCAGGCGTAGACCGGTGCCACCGCATTCGGGCAGTCCGGGCCGACCAGCGCCACCTCGTAGTAGTTGCTGTTGCGCATCGCGGACATCAGGTGACGGTGCGCCGGGCCGCTGGCGTGGATCTCGCAGTCCAGTCCGAGCGACTCGGCCATGTGCGCGATCTTCAGCGAGCCGGTGATGCCCATGTCGTACTCCGGATCCACCCGGAGGAAGTCGGTGCCGCCGGCGAGCACGAAGTCGGCCTTGGGCTCGACGCCGCGCACGTGCTCGGTCATCAGCAGCGGCGTCTTGAGCATCTCGCGCAGGCGCTTGTGCGCGAAGGCCGAGGTGCCGCCGTCGCGGTACGGGTCCTCGTACCAGAAGTAGCCGGCGTCGTCGCAGGCGCGGCCGACGTAGAGCGCATCGGCGAAGGTGCGCAGCTCGCAGGCCGGGTCGAGCATCAGCGTCATCCGGGAACCGACATGCTTGGCGAGGTGCACGACGTTCTCGGCCTCCTCGCGCGCGTTGCCGTCTTTCCAGCCGTGGACCTTGAAGGCGCGATAGCCCAGGCCGTGGCAGTGCTCGGCGAAGGCGACGAATGCCTCCTTGCTGTCGAGGCCGCCGGCCCGGTCGGCATGGTAGGTGCTCGCATAGGCCGGCAGCCGCTTGCGGTAGCCGCCGAGCAGCTCCGCGATCGGCGCGCCGTAGTGTCGGCCGGCCCAGTCCCAGAGCGCGATGTCGATCGGGCCGTGGCCCATGTGGTCGAACTGGCGGATGTCGCGCTTGAGGTCCTCGTAGATCGCGATCCGCTCGCGCGCGTCCTTGCCGATCAGGCGCGGGCACAGCATCAGCGCCTGGCCGAGGGTGGACTTGGTGGCCACCCACTGCGCGACGTACTCGCCGCGCCCGCCGTCGGCGGTGTGGATCACGACGGCGAACTTGGCGACCCGGATCGAGCTGCCGCGCTTGAAGGTGATGGTCTGCGCGACGCCGTCGCGCGCGAGGTTGGCGGCCTCGAAGTCGAACTCGTGGACTTCGACGCGGGTGATGCAGCTCATCGTTCAGGCTCCGTCAGAGGGTGTAGGTCTTCGCATCGAAGCCGTGGCGCTCGATGAAGTCCCAGTCGTAGGTGACGCCCAGGCCCGGTCCGGTGGGCACCGGCACGCGTCCGTCCTCGCCGAGCGCCGACGCCTGGTCGCTGTAGCCGCAGGCGTAGACCGGCGGGATCAGGTTCGGCATGCCGGGGCCGACCAGCGCCAGCTCGTACATGTGCGTGTTCCGGATCGCGGCGACGCAGGCCCGGTGGGCGGGGCCGGGCGCGTGCACCTGCACGTCGATGCCGAGCCCTTCGGCGATGTGCGCGCACTTCATCGCACCGGTGATGCCGAGGTCGTATTCCGGGTCGATGTGGAACAGGTCGCAGGCGCCCGCGATCGCGTAGGCGGCCTTGCGCTCCGGGCCGCGCGCGTGCTCGGTGACCATCAGCGGCGTCTTGATCTTCTGGCGGATGATCTGCGAGCCGGTCATCGACACGCCCGAGTCCCGGTACGGGTCCTCGTACCAGAGCGCGTCGATCTCGTCGCAGACGTGGCCGAGCCGCAGCGCCTCGAGATGGGTGCGGATCTGGCAGCCGGGGTCGTACATCACGTGGATGCGGTCGCCGACCGCGCGGCGCACCGCGCGCAGCGTCGCCGACTCGCGCCGCACGTCGCCGTCGTGCCAGCCGTGGATCTTGAAGCCCGCGAAGCCGCGGTCCGCGCAGGCCCGCGCGTACTCGCCGAAGGCCTCCGGCGAATCGAGCCCGCCCGGGTCGTCCTGGCCGTGGTGGGTGCTGGCGTAGACCGGCAGGCGCGACTTGTAGGCGCCGAGCATCGTCGCCACCGACATCCCGTACTTGCGGCCGACCAGGTCCCAGAGCGCGATGTCGAGCGGGCCGTGGCCCATGCCGTCGTAGGCGCGCAGCTCGCGCTTGAGGTCGTCGTAGATCGCCTCGCGGTGTTCGGGGTCGCGGCCCAGCAGGTGCGGCGCGATCATGTTCGTCTGCCCGAGCGCGCTGTACGTGCCGACCCAGTGCGTCACGTATTCGCCGGTCAGGCCGTCGTCGGTGCGCACGCGCACCGCGTAGCGCATGACCTTCAGCGACGCGCCCTTCTGGTACTGCAGGTTGCTCACCCCCATCGCGGCGTGTGCGCCGAGGCCGAGGTCGGGGACCTCGAAGGTGAACGGGACGACCCTCACTTCCGTGATGCGCGACATGCTGTCTCCTCCTCGCCTGCGACGTGTCGTCGGTCGGGCGTCGGATGCGCCCGTGATTGCGTCCGGAGTTGTAACCCGTCCGTCGGGCGCCGACAATGTTGTTCGATATCGAACAACCAAGTTGCGGCCAATGGAACTTCACGCCTCGCTCAGAACCGATCGCGCGCCGACTCGTGTCGGCGCGGTGCGCCGATGAGCTCGCTCGAGAAGGGGTTGCGCGCGCTCGCGCTGATGTCGCCCGACCGGCCCCGGCTGCGGGTCTCCGAGGTTGCCGAGGCGCTGGCGATCCCGAAGAGTTCCGCATCGCGGCTGCTCGCCACGCTCGATCGGCAGGGCTTTCTCGAACGCGGCGCGCGTCACGCCGGCTTCGAGGCGGGCTTCGAGCTGCAGCGGCTCGGCCGCATGTACCGGGCGGGCGATGCGGTCACCGAGATGGCCGACGATGCGCTGCGCGACCTGGTTGCGCGTCATCCGGCCACCGGCTATCTCGCCTACCTCGACGGGCTCGAGACGATCATCGTCCGCGTCCGCGAGAGCCCGGTGCCGGTGCGCTACGTCGTCTCCGAAGGCACGCGGCTGCCGGCCTTCGTGACCGCGATCGGCAAGGCGCTGCTGACGCGGCTCGACTCGCAGCAGCTGCTCGCGCTGCTGCCCGATCGGCTGGTGCACCGCCCGCTGTCGGTGTCGACGACGCGCGCCGCGCTGCTGCGCGAGCTGGCCGAGGCGCGCGAGCGCGGCTGGACCGAGCTGGTCGACAACGCCGACCGCGGAATCGGCGCGGCCGCGGTGGCGATCGCCGCGCCGCAGGGGCGCACGATCGGCATCGCGCTCAGCTGGATGCAGCGCGACATGACCCGACCGCGCCACCGGCGGGCGGTCGCCGAGCTGCTGTCGGCCGCCCGCACCGTCGGCCGGCGGATCCGCGACCCGTACTGGCTGCCCCCCGAGGAGCGCTGAGCCCGGGGGGCGGCGGAATCCGGAACTTCCCACCTGCGACAACCGCGTTGTTCGATAGCGAACAACTTTGCGGACCGGGACGGATCGGGGGAGACTGCGACGGAGCGCTGCCGGAGCCTGCCCGGTCCCGATGCGGCGCCGCTCTCGCACACACCGACGGCGACACATCCGCCGCACCGAGGAGACAGACATGGGGATCACCCGACGCAACCTGCTCGCGGGGGCCGCCGGCCTCGCCGCGGTCCCGATGATCGGCCGCGCCCAGGCGCAGCCGATCAAGCTCGTGTTCTCGCACCACCTGCCGACGACGCACATCGGCCACGCCGCGGCCGAGCGCTTCGCCGACCGCATCGCCAAGGGCACCAACGGCCAGGTCACGGTCGACGTCAAGCCGGCCTCGCAGCTCTTCAACCTGCGCACCTCGGCCGAAGCGATCCAGCTCGGCACGCTCGACCTCGCCTGGACCGACCTCGGCACGCTTGCCAACTGGCAGCCGCAGTTCGGCTTCATCTCGATGCCGTTCCTGTTCAACGACTTCGACCACGTCAAGCGCGTGATGTACGGCGCGATCGGCCAGCAGGTCGTCAAGGACGCCAAGGACACGCTCAACGTCGAGATCCTCTCGCTCGGCGCCTCCGGCTTCCGGGTGTTCCTCGCCAAGCGCGCGATCAACACCGCCGACGACGCCAAGGGCATGAAGCTGCGCGTGCCCGAGATCCCGACCTGGGTCGAGATGGCGCGTGCGCTCGGCACCAACCCGTCGCCGATCCCGGCCGGCGAGATGTACACCGCGCTGCAGACCGGCGTCGTCGACGGCGTCGAGCTGCCGGCCGACTACATCGTCACCTCCAAGCTCTTCGAGGTCGCCAACAATGCGACCAAGACGCACCATATCTTCACCGAGGTGTCGATGATGGCGAGCGCCAAGAAGATGGCGACGCTGCCGGCGAACGTGCAGAAGCTGATCCGCGAGACGGCCGCCGACGAGGTGCAGAACCTGATGTGGAACACCAACATCAAGGAGCAGGAGAACGCCTGGAACGAGCTGGCCAAGCGCGTGAAGGCCAACGCCACGCCGGACGTGCCGTCGTTCCGCTCGAAGATGGCGCCGGTGTACGACAGCTTCGCCAAGCGCGGCGGCGCCAAGGGCAAGGCCTGGGTCGAGGCCTGCCAGGCGGCTGCCAAGGCCTGATCCCGAGCGGCGCCGGCGGCTGCGGGCCTCGCTGCCGGCGCCGTCCGCGCCGCCGATCGAGCGATCCATGACCTCACCGTCCGCCCCCGTCGGGTCGGGGTTCGAGCGCGTGCTGCGCTCGACGCTGACCGCGATCTCCGTCCTGATGCTCGCCGCGTACTTCATCGCGGTGCTGCTGCAGGTCTTCTACCGGTACGTGCTCAACGACTCGATCTTCTGGGCCGAGGAGTTCGTGCGCGCCTCGATGATCTGGGGCGTGATGCTCGCCTCGGCGCTGGTGGCCGCCTCGCGCAACCACATCCGGGTCGAGCTCCTCGAGGACTGGCTGCCGCCGACCGGTCGGCGGGTGGTGATCTTCGTGGCCAACGCGCTGTCGCTCGGCTTCTGCCTGATCCTCGCGTACGCGGGCGTCGAGCTGGTGAACCGGACGTGGTTCCAGCTGTCGCCGATGCTCGAGATCCCGAAGTGGTGGGTCTACGTGGCCATTCCCGTGGGCGCCGTGCTCGAGGCACTGCTGATGCTGCTGACCTGGGGCCGTGACGAAGGTCCCCGCGACCAGCCTGCGGACACGACCGTATGAGCATCACGCTGATGCTGGTGCTGTTCTTCGCCTTCATGGCGCTGGGCATGCCGATCGCCCACTGCATGGGCCTGGCCGCGATCCTGACGATCCTGGTCGACAACCAGCTGCCGGTGCTGCTGCTCGCGCAGCAGTTCTACGACGCGCTGGACAACTTCTCGCTCCTCGCGGTGCCGCTCTTCGTGCTGGCGGGCGAGCTGATGAGCGTCGCCGGCATCACCGAGCGGCTGGTGAACATGTCGCGGGCGCTGGTGGGCCATCTGCGCGGCGGGCTCGCGCAGGCCAACATCGTCACCAACATGTTCATGGCGGCGATCTCGGGCTCGGCCCTGGCCGACCTCGCCGCGATCGGCTCGATGATGATCCCGGCGATGAAGAGGGAGGGCTACAAGCCCGAGTTCGCCGTTGCGGTGACCGCCTGTGCGGCGATGATGGCGCCGATCATCCCGCCGTCGATCATCGCGGTCATCTACGGGTCGGTCACCGGCGTGTCGATCGGCGCGCTGTTCCTCGGCGGCGTGATCCCGGGCGTGCTCGCGGGCGTCGCGATGATGGCGATCACCTGGTGGCTCGCGCCGCGGGCCGGCGCGGGCGTCTCGCCCCGGGCGAACTGGGGCGAGCGCGCCACCGCCTCGCGTCGGGCGCTGCCCGCGCTCGCGATGCCCGCGATCATCATCGGCGGCATCCTGTCGGGCGCGTTCACGCCGACCGAGGCCGGCTCCATCGCCGCGCTCTACGCGCTGCTGTTCGGCCTGATCGCCCGCCGCCACACGGCGGGCAGCCTGTACGCGAACTTCGCGGGCGCGGCGCTCACCACCGCCGGCGCGCTGGTCACCCTCGGGGGCGCGGCGCTCTTCAGCTGGGTGCTGAGCCGTGCGGGCGTCGGCCAGCTCGCGCTGCAGGGCATGCTCGCGCTGACCACCGACCCGCAGCTCGCGATGCTGGTACTCATCGTGTTCTTCTTCCTGCTCGGCATCTTCCTCGAGCCGGTGCCGGCGCTGATCATCGTCGTGCCGATCATGGGTCCGATGATCAAGCACCTCGGGTACGACCCGGTGCACTTCGGCATCGTCGTCATCATGCTGCTCGTCGTGGGGTCGGTCACGCCGCCGGTCGGTGTGCTGGCGATGGTGGCCTCGAAGATCGCGGGTGTCAGCTACAACAGCACGATCCGGATGCTGATGCCGTACATCCTGGCCTGGACCGCGATCGTCCTGCTGGTGGCCTACGTGCCCGAGCTGGTGCTGTGGCTGCCGCGGATGCTGCAATAGGAGCGATGCGATGACGGGCGTCCTGGTGGTGACCGGCGCAGGTCGGGGGATCGGCGCGGCCTGCGCGCGTGCCGCGGCGAAGGCCGGCTGGAAGGTCGCGGTCAACTACGCGAACAGCCGCGATGCCGCGCATGCGGTGGTCGCCGACATCGAGCGCGACGGCGGCGTCGCGGTCGCGATCCGTGCCGACGTCGCGCGGCAGGACGAGGTCGCCGCGCTCTTCGCCGAGACGGACCGCCTGCTCGGCCCGGTGACGGGGCTGGTGGCCAATGCGGGCATCGGCGGCACGATCGCGCCGATCGGCGAGCAGACGGCCGCCACCCTCGAGCCGCTCTTCGCGACCAACGTGTGGGGCGTGATGTATTGCGTGGGCGAGGCGACGCGCCGGATGTCGACGCGGCACGGCGGGTCCGGTGGTTCGATCGTGGTGATCTCGTCGGCCGCGGCGCGCCTCGGCGGCCTCGCGGGCATGGTCGCCTATGCCGCCAGCAAGGGCGCCGTCGACTCGATGACGGTCGGCCTGGCGAAGGAGCTGGGTCGCGACGGCATCCGCGTCAATGCGATCCGGCCCGGACTCATCGACACCGACATCATCGCGCATGCGGGCGGCGCGGCGTTTCTAGCGCAGGTCGCGCCCACCATCCCGATGGGACGGGCCGGCCAGCCGATCGAGATCGGCGAAGCCGCGGCCTGGCTGCTGTCGCCGGCGGCGTCCTACGTCCACGGCGCGATCCTGGACGTCTCCGGCGGGCGCTGAGACAGCCTCATCCGAAGCTTCAGCGCACGTGCCAGTCCTGCGTCAGGGGCTTGGCGCCGTTGAGCTCGGCATAGCCTGCGCCGGTGGTGCCCGGCGGGTCCGCGCCGAAGTAGCGGTCGTCGACCGGCAGCGCGACGGGCTGCCAGCGCACGTCGCACGACAGGCGCACCCGGTCGATCGGCGAATGGTTGTCGAGCGAGCCGTGTGCGAGGTACATGCCGAAGACGATGACGTCGCCCGCACGGATGTCGGCGGTCAGCAGCCGGGTGCCGCGTGCCCGCGCGAACTCGATGGCGTCGCTGCCGAAGGCCGCCCGTCGCTCGGGGTTCAGCGAGATGTCATGGCCGATCATCGGATCGATCAGGTCGCGGTAGTGCTGCGAGCCCTCGACGACCACCAGCGGCCCGTCGCTGGTCGGGACGTCGCCGAGCGCGGTCCAGACGGTGCAGACGCGGTCGTGCGCGCGGGTGAAGAACGGATAGTCGTAGTGCAGGTCGGTCGCGCGGCCGCGCACGCCGGCGCGCAGGAACATGTAGTCCTGCGGCCGGGCGGGTTCGCCGAAGACCGCGTCCATCACTGCCGCGATCGGGCCCGCGTGCGAGACGGCGCGCAGCCGCGGGCCCTCGCTGACCGAGCGCCAGAAGCGGCCGCGGTCGGGCTCGAGCTCGGCCCGGCGGCTCTCGCCGGTGAACAGGCC
>CAIUGQ010000014.1 GCA_903898725.1 uncultured Burkholderiales bacterium
CATGCACGTCGTACGGAAAGCCGTGCATCAGCATCACCGGCGGGCCGTCGAGCGGGCCGGCGGCATGGTAGGCGACGTCGAGCACGCCGGCGCGCACGGGGTGCAGGGGGCCGAGCGGATCGTGGTGCGGGGAGGCGGTCAGGGGCGGTGTGCGTCCGGTTGCGGGCGGCGCGAACAGGGGCGTGGGCAGGGGCGAGAACAGGGGCGAGAACAGGGGCGTGAAAAGCGGCCCGGTGCCGAGATCGTACGTGCCCCGGATCGAAAGCGCGTCCGCGGCAGGTAGAGTCGCGGAACCCGACTTACGGATCACCCGCGATGACTTCCGCTTCCACCGGCTCTGGCGCGTTGCAGCGCGCCGCCCGCCACGCACTCGGCGGCCTCGGCCTGCTCGCCGTCCTCGGTCTGAGCTGCGCGGCCGGCGTCGGCGAGGTCCGTGCGCAGACCGCCTTCGAGAACCGCTTCACCGGCGAGGTCGGCGTCGGCGCCTATCTCAAGCGCGGCATGGTCAAGGACGTCGGCGGCTCGGTGATGGTGCTGCCCTATGTCTACGGCGACTACGGACGCTTCTTCGCGCGGGTCGACACGCTGGGCGTGAAGACGCTGCCGCTGGGCGCCGGCCACCTCGAACTGGTGGCACGGATCAGCACCGACGGCTTCGATGCCGACGGGCCTGCGCTGCGCGGCGTGGGCGACCGCCGCAATCCGGTGCCGATCGGCGTCGGCACGATGCAGCGCACGGCGGTGGGCGCGTTCTTCCTCTATGCGATGTACGACGTGACCTCGGGCGGCGCGCTGCTCGAGGGCACCTGGGGCGGCCGCTTCGAGGCCGGTCCCGTGACCCTCTATCCGCTGCTCGGACTCGAGTACCGCAGCAGCGCGTTCGTCAGCCACCTCTACGGCATCGATGCCGCGCAGTCGGCGGCGAGCGGCTACCCCGCCTACGCGCCCGGCGGCTCGATCGTGCCGATGGCGGGTCTGGCCGCCACGGTGCCGATCTCGGGCCCGTGGGCGCTGCAGTTCCAGTGGCGCCACCGCTGGTTCGACGACGCCATCACCGGCAGCCCGATCGTCAACGAGCGGGGGATCGACAGCGGGCACGTCGCGCTCACCTACGAGTTCAAGTAGCGCGCGCCGGCTCGGAGTTGACACTGTCTACTCCGTCGCCGACACTGGTAGACAGTGTCAACTCCGTTGTCCGTCGCACCGCCATGCAGCCCACCCCGAACCCCCCGATCGATGACCGCCCCCGGCGCGGCGTGCTGTTCGGCCTGCTGGCGTTCGTCGTCGGTCTCGCGGGCTGCGTCGCCTTCGACTACACCGGTGCGGACCGTCCGATCGCCGAGGCGTCGGTCGAGCCGATGTCGCCGCGTCCGCGCGTCGCCCTGGTGCTGGGCAGCGGCGGGCCGCGCGGCTACGCGCACCTCGGCGTCCTCAAGGTGCTGGAGGAGGCGGGCATCCCGGTGGACCTGGTGGTGGGCTCGAGCGTCGGCTCGCTGATCGGGGCGTTCTGGGCCGACGGGCTCGATGCCGAGCGGCTCGATGCGCGATCGATGCAGGGCGGGCCGCTGACGCTGTTCGATCCGACGCCCTTCGCCGACCGCGGCTGGATCCGCGGCCAGCGCCTGCAGGACTATGTGAACGACGGGCTCGAGGGCCGGGCGTTCGAGCAGCTGCCCCGCCGACTGGTGGTGGTGGCCACGCGGCGCGGCGACAAGTCGCCGGTGTTCTTTCGCAGCGGCAACGTCGGCGTGGCGGTGCGGGCGTCGAGCGCGATGCCGGGGATCGTGTCGCCGGTGGGCATCGGCGGCACCGAGTACGAGGACGCCGACGAGTCCTTGCCGGTCGCGGTGCGGGCCGCCCGGCAGGCGGGTGCGCGCTTCGTGATCGCGGTCGACGTGTCGGCGCGGGCGGGTTCGGCACCGCCCGATGCGAGTGCGGCGCAGCGCGCGCGCGACACCAGGCGGCGCGCCCGCATCGATCCGGAGGTGGCCGATGCCGACGTGCTGATCCACCCGGGTCTGCGCTACGACGCGGGCCCGTGGCGGGACTACTTCGAGCATGCGCGCGAAGCGGGCGAGGCGAGCGGCCGCGAGGCCTTGCCGCTGCTCGTGGCGCGGCTGCGGCAGGCGGGCCTGCTCGAGTCCGACACCGCGTCAGGGTCGGTCGCGCCGCCGGTCAGGATGGGCGCCGAGCGCTAGGGCGGCGGCCCCGCCGCATCCAGCACGAGCGTCGCCCCCGGCACGTGCACCGAGACCAGCGGGCGGATCGCCTCGAGCAGCGCCGCCACGCAGCGGCTCGCGGCACGCATCGACGGCGGGTCGCGGGTGAAGGTGTGCACGACCGGCCCCCAGTGCCAGGCGCGGTCCTCGACGGCCCGGGCGGGCGCCACGAGCTGGAACTGGTCGAAGTCGGCCATCTCGCGCGCGACCGGCTCGAGCAGGCCGCGCAGCGGCACCGGCGCCAGCCGTTCGGCCGCATCGGCGAGGCCCGAGAGCCAGACCGGCAGCGGGTCCGCGTCGGTCGCCCGCACCGCCACCATCGCGCGCAGGAAGACCCGCTCGCCGGGTCGCACACCCAGGCGCAGCCACACCCGGCGACCGGCGACCTTGCCCAGCGGCAGCCGCAGCCCGTCGGTGGACGACAGCTCGATCTGCGGGTAGCGCGCCTTCAGGTGGTCCCTGACGGCTTCGTTGACGGTGCTGAACTGGTCGGCCATGGGGGGCTGTGAACGGAGGTCCGGGTCGGCACCGTGCGGGAGGCGCAGGCGGCCTGCAGTGTAGCCCCGTCGTGAGGATCCGGTCCCGGCGTGATCAGCGTCACCAGTGCCTCGCCGGCACGCGCCAGGGGGCCGGAGTTGTCGAGGATCACCTCGCCGACGGACGCGTCGGTCGGATCCTGCGCGCGCTGCAGCCGCCGCGCGATGTCCGCCTCGTCCTCCCGGCCCCGCGCCCGCAGCCGCTGCTCGAGCACCGCCGCGTCCACGGTCACCCGAACCGCGAGCAGCCCGGGGTAGCGGGCGCGGGCCTGTGGCAGCTGCTCGCGCGAGCCGTTGACGACGACCGTCGTGCCCTTCGACAGCCACAGGTCCAGCTCCAGCCCGATGCCGTAGCACAGGCCGTGGCTCTCCCAGTGCAGCGCGAAGAGGCCGGCGTCGCGGCGCGCGACGAACTCGTCGCGGGCGAGCGCGACATGGTTCTCGCCGCCGGCGTCGGCGGGCCGCGTGATGTACCGGTGCGCGAAGACCACGCCGGGCGCTGCGGCCAGCCGCGCGCGTGCATGGGCGAGCAGGCTGTCCTTGCCGCTGCCGGACGGGCCCATCAGGTAGACGAGGCGCGGGGGCAGGGCATCGTGGCGCAGGGGCGCCGCGGCCTGCGGGCGGCTCAGCACACCCGTTGTCCCTGCACCCAGGTCTGCAGCACGCTGGCGTGGCCGTCGACCCGGCGCACGCGGGCGAGGTCGGCGCGCTGTCCGGGCGCGATCTCGCCGCGATCGTCCAGGCCGATCGCTCGGGCCGGCGCACGGCTGGCGGTGGCCACCGCGCGCGGCAGCGACCAGCCCGACTGATCGTGCAGCGCGAACACCGACATCAGGAGGCTGGCCGGCACGTAGTCGGAGGAGACGATGTCGAGCAGGTCGAGCCCGGCCAGTTCGGCGGCGGACACGTTGCCCGAATGCGAGCCGCCGCGCACGAGGTTGGGTCCGCCCATCACGATCGCCATGCCGGCCTCGCGCGCCGCGCGGGCGGCGGGGACCGTGGTCGGGAACTCGGACATCGTGATGCCGTCCTCGAGCGCCTCGGCGATGTGCTCGACCTCGGTGTCGTCGTGGCTGGCCACCGGGATACCGCGCTCGCGGGCACCGGTGACCACCGCACGCCGGTGGCGGCTCGCGTAGGCGTGGTGCTCGTGCTGCTGGTCGGCCAGCATCGCGGTGAAGGCGTCCTCGGTGTAGCGGCCGTTGCGCTCCATGTACTGCCGGTACTTGGCCAGGTCGCGCCACTGGCGCTGGCCCGCGGTGTGGTCCATCACCGAGACGAGGCGCAGGTCGCGACGATCGACGTGTTTCTCGAAGTGCTCGAGCACGTCGGCGGTGGCCACCTCGCAGCGCAGGTGCAGCAGGTGCTCGACGCGCAGCACGCCGTGCTCGCGGCAGCGCTGCAGCGTGGCGATCGCGGTCTCCTGCATGCGGTTGCGCACGCCGCCCAGGTCGCGGCTGCCCACCACCACCGCATCGAGCACGGTCGTGATGCCGGCCGCCGCGCACTGCGCGTCGTGCACGACGGTGGCCGAGTACGGATCCCAGTGCACGCCGGGCCTCGGCAGCATGTGCTTCTCGAGGTTGTCGGTGTGCACCTCGACCAGCCCGGGCAGCAGGAAGTCGCCCTCGAGATCGAGCGCGCCGGGCACGGCGGTGTCGCCGCGGGCGACGTCGACGATCAGCCCGTCGCGCAGCCGAAGGTGGCCGGGGAAGCAGTCGTCGGCGGTGACGATGCGGGCATTGCGGAGCACGGTCTCGGTCATGCGGCGACGGCCTCGGTGGTGTGGGTCGCGGCGTGCGCGGACATGTCGAAGGCGCGCGTGGCCACGGCCTCGCGGACCTCGGCGTCGTGGAAGATCCCGACCAGGGCGGCGCCGCCGCGTCGGGCCTCGTCGATCAGCTCGATGACGACGCGGCGGTTCACCGGGTCGAGCGAGGCCGTCGGTTCGTCGAGCAGCAGCACCCCGCGCGCGGCGATGAAGCCGCGCGCCACGTTGACGCGCTGCTGCTCGCCGCCCGAGAAGGTGGCCGGCGGCAGCGACCACAGCCGCTGCGGCAGGTTCAGGCGCTCGAGCATCGCACTGGCACGCGTCCGGGCTTCGTCGGCCGCGACGCCGAGCCGGCGCAGGGGCTCGGACACCAGGTCGATCGTCGGCACGCGGGGGATCACGCGCAGGAACTGCGACACGTGCCCGAGGCCGCGCCGGCGCAGCTCGATCACCGCGCGCGGCGGCGCCGAGTCCAGCTCGAGCCAGTCGCTGCCGTGCCGGACCCTCACCGTGCCTGCGCTCGGTGAGTAGTTGCCGTACAGGCAGCGCATCAGCGTGCTCTTGCCGCAGCCCGACGGGCCTGCCAGCACCACGCATTCGCGGCCCGCCACGTCGAGGTCGACGCCGGCGAAGACCGGCAGCCGCACGCCGCCCTGGTTGTGCAGCACGAAGGTCTTGGCGAGGCCGCGCACCTTCAGTCGCGGCTCATGGACCGGATCACCCGGCAGGTCGAGGGTCATGGCGTCAGCACCGAGGACACGAGCAGCTGGGTATAGGGATGCCGGGGATCGTCGAGCACCCGGTCGGTGAGGCCGGCCTCGACGACCGCGCCGTCCTTCATCACCAGCATCCGATGCGCGAGCAGCCGCGCGACCGCGAGGTCGTGGGTGACCACGATGCAGGCCAGGCCCAGGTCGTCGACCAGCGAGCGCAGCAGGTCCAGCAGCCGCGCCTGCACCGAGACGTCGAGGCCCGAGGTGGGCTCGTCCATGAACACCAGCCGCGGCTGCGTCACGAGGTTGCGCGCGATCTGCAGCCGCTGCTGCATGCCGCCCGAGAACTGCGTCGGCCGCTCGTCGACGCGAGCGGGGTCGAGCTCGACGCGTCGCATCCAGTCGATCGCCTGCCCGCGCAGCTCGCCGTAGTGCGACTGGCCGAGCACCATCAGCCGCTCAGCGACGTTCGCCCCGGCCGAGACCGCCATGCGCAGGCCGTCGCGGGGGTTTTGCTCGACGAAGCCCCAGTCGGTGCGCGCGAGCAGCCGCTGCCGCGCCTCGGACAGCCCGGCGAGGTCGCGCAGCCCGCCCGGCTCCCGCCCGTCCGCGCGCAGCGCGTAGTGCACGCTGCCCTCGTCGAGCGGCGTGCGCAGCGACAGCAGGTTCAAGAGCGTGCTCTTGCCCGAGCCCGATTCGCCGACGATGGCGAGCACCTCGCCCGGCCACAGGTCGATGCTCACATCACGGCAGGCCCAGCGCGTGCCGTAGCGCTTGCCCACGCCCCGCACGGCGAGCAGCCGGTCGTCGCTCACGGGGAGGTCCGCGCCGTTCATGGCCGGACCTCCGCGTCGCCGCCCGCGACGCCCCGATGGCCGGCCTGCTGCCGCGAGGCGCAGTGGTCGCTGTCGGAGCAGACGTGCAGGCGGCGCCCGGCGTCGTCCATGATCACCTCGTCGAGGAAGCTGTCGGTGGCGCCGCACAGCGCGCAGGCGTCGTCCCAGCGCTGCACCTCGAACGGATGGTCGTCGAAGGCCAGGCTCTCGACCGGCGTGTAGGGTGGAATCGCGTACAGGCGCTTCTCGCGGCCCGCGCCGAAGAGCTGCAGCGCGGCGTTCAGGTGCATCTTCGGGTTGTCGAACTTGGGGATCGGGGAGGGCGACATCACGTAGCGCCCGTTGACCCGCACCGGGTAGTCGTAGGTCCGTGCGATGGCGCCGAGGTGCGCGATGTCCTCGTAGAGCCGCACGCTCATCAGGCCGTACTCGGCGAGCGCGTGCAGCGTCGCGGTCTTCGCCCGGCGCGGCTCCAGGCGGTAGAGCGGCTCGGGCATCGGCACCTGGTAGACCAGGATCTGGCCCTCGCGCAGCGGCGTCTCGGGGATGCGGTGCCGGGTCTGCACCACCGTCGCCTCGGCGGTGGCGGTGGTGGTGCGCACGCCGGTCATCCGCGCGAAGAAGCGGCGGATGTTGACGGCATTGACGGTGCTGTCGGCACCCTGGTCGATGACCTTGAGCACGTCGTCGCGACCGATGACCGCGGCGGTGACCTGGATGCCGCCGGTGCCCCAGCCGTAGGGCAGCGGCATCTCGCGGCTGCCGAAGGGCACCTGGTAGCCCGGCACGGCCACCGCCTTGAGCAGCGCGCGCCGCAGGTGGCGCTTGGTCTGCTCGTCGAGGAAGGCGAAGTTGTAGTCGGCGTCGGCGCTCATGCCGGATCCTTCGGTGCGGCGTGCGCCCGGCGCAGGCGGCGCACCAGCTCGAGCTCGGACTGGAAGTCCACGTAGTGCGGCAGCTTCAGGTGCTGCACGAAGCCCGACGACTCCAGGCTGTCGCCGTGCGACAGCACGAACTCCTCGTCCTGGCCCGGCGCCTCCAGCGGCTCGCCCAGCTCGCGGGCGCGCAGGGCGCGGTCCACCAGCGCCATCGACATCGCCTTGCGCTCGCATTCGCCGAACGCGAGGCCGTAGCCCTGCGTGAACTGCGGCGGCACCTCGCGGCTGCCGCTGAACTGGTTGATCATCTGGCACTCGGTGACGGTGATGTCGCCGATGTCGATCGCGAAGCCGAGTTCCTCGGGCACGATCTCCACCGAGACCTCGCCCATGCGGATCTCGCCGGCGAACGGATGGGTGCTCGCATAGCCGCGCTGCGTCGAGTAGCCGAGCGCGAGCAGCCAGCCCTCGTCGGCCCGGGCGAGCGCCTGCAGCCGCGCGGCGCGGGTCGCCGGGAACGACAGCGGCTGGCGGGTCAGGTCGGCGGGCTCCGCGGGTTCGGTGGGCGGCGCATCGTCCGACGCCATCGATGCCTTCGACGGCCCCGACGGCCGTTCCGCCTCGATGAGACCCTCGAGATTCAGCAGCTCCAGCACGCGGGGCATCTGCGCGGCGACCGGCTCGGCTGCGGGCGGCGCCTCGGGGGCCGGGCCGTCGGCCGCCAGCGCGAAGTCGAGCAGGCGCTGCGTGTAGTCGTGCGTGGGCCCGAGCACCTGCCCGCCCGGCAGGTCCTTGAAGGCGGCCGAGATGCGGCGGCGGATGTGCATCGCCTGCGTGTCGATCGGCTGCGCATGGCCGAAGCGCGGCAGCGTGGTGCGATAGGCGCGCAGCAGGAACACCGCCTCGACGGGATCGCCGCTCGCCTGCTTGAGCGCGAGCGCCGCCAGCTCGGCGTCGTAGAGCGAGCCCTCGGTCATCACGCGGTGCACCGCCAGGCGAAGCTGCTGCGCGATCTGCGCGATGCCGAGCTCGGGCTCGGCGGGGTCGCCGCGGCGCGCCTGCGCGAGCAGCCGCCAGGAGTTCTCGATGGCGGCCTCGCCGCCCTTGACCGACACGTACATTCAGGCGGCTCCGTCGGCGGGCGCGGGCATCGGCGAGGACACGGCCGTGGTGCGTGGCAGGCCGATCAGCTCGGTGCCGCAGATCAGGATCACGTCGACCCCGCTCGGGAACCGGGCGTGGTTGTCCGCCCACTGCGACCAGAAGGGCTCCGTGAGCCCCGCGACGCCGAGCGCGAGCGGCTCGCGCAGGCCCGGCCCCGACCAGCGTCGGAGGGGCCCGCCGTCCAGCGCGGGCAGCTCCAGCAGCAGCGTGGTCGAGTCCTCGGGCGAGACGTCGCTGCCCGCACAGAAGGCCGGCAGCGCGGGCCGCTGGTGGCCGAGTGCACAGACCGCGAAGCGGGCCTGCCCGGGCGCCTCGATCGCCGGCGCGCCGGTGTGGAAGCGCAGCCAGGTCGCCGGGCCGGGCGCGGCCCACCACACCGGCGTCTCGTGATCGGCGAGCGCGAGCAGCAGTGCCGCGGTGGCGGGCATCAGGCCGGGCACGGCCGGCGGGGCGACGCCGATGGCGACCCTGCGCCCCGGCATCGACAGTGCCTGCAGCGCGGCGCGAAACGCCGTCTGCGCGTCGGCCGAGGGATCGGCGAAGCCGAGCGGCAGACGCTGCAGCGCGGACGGGTCCGACGCCATGCCGCCCGCAGGAGATGTGTGCACCATCATTCGCCCCGCACCATCGTGAAGAACGACACCCGGCTGGATCCGGCGGCCGCCGCCTCGGCCTCGCGCCGGGCCTGCTGGCGCATGCGCAGGCCGGCCAGCAGGCCGTCCTCGAGCCGGGCGCGGTGGGCGGGCTGCTGCAGCAGCGCGTCGAGCACCGCCACCAGTTCCGCCTTGCGGCGGTCGCGGCCCAGCACATGCCCGCTGCCGACGGCGCCGTCGGCCAGCCGCACCGTGCACCGTGTCACCGTCGCCTCGCCGACGTTGAAGACGTCGCCGGTGCCGCCCACGCGGGCCCGCAGCATCACCATGCCCCGCTCCGGCTGGCGCAGGAACGCATAGTCGAGTCCGGGTCCGCCGAGCTGCAGCCCGGCCTCGAGCTCGCCGGTCTCGGCGCGGGCCAGCAGTGCCAGCCAGGCGCGCCGTTCGGCATTCGCCGACGGCTCGACGGGGGCGTCATGGGACGATGCGGTGGCGACGGTCATCCGGTTGTCTAGAGGGGTGTCGAATGCGTAGCGTCGGGGTTCAACAAGTCATGCGGATGACAGCGGGTGAACGACTGCAACAGGCGCGCCCCGTATGGACCCTGTCATCCGGTTGTCTAGATCGACGCCCACAGTGGTCCCGACACTGTGTGTTTCCAACAAGTCGAGCCCATGACACCCGATCCGAGTCCGCTCACCCGCCCCCTGCAGCGCAGGACCGGTGTCACCGTCTGGCGGCAGATCGCCGACGCGCTCGAGCGCGAGATCCGCGAGCGCCGCTACCAGGACGCCGGCAGCCTGCCGAGCGAGACCGCGCTCGCCGAGCGCTTCGAGGTGAACCGACACACGCTGCGCCGGGCGCTCGCGGCGCTGCGCGAGGACGGCCTCATCCGCATCGAGCAGGGGCGCGGCGCCTTCGTGCAGAGCGAATGGATCGACTACACGCTGGCGCGCCGCACGCGCTACAGCGAGAACGTGCTGCGCAACCGGCTGCAGCCCGCGCGGCAGATGCTGGCCGGCCGCGAGGAGGCGGCCGCGCCGGCGGTCGCGCAGGCACTCGGCCTGCGGCGGGGCGCGCGCGTGCTGGTGGCCGAGATGCTGCAGTTCGCCGGCGAGCAGCCGCTGGGTACCGCCACGATGTACTTCCCTGCCGCGCGCTTCGCGGGCCTGCTGGACCGGCTGGCCGCGGGCGAGACGGTCAGCGACGCGCTGGCGGCGCTGGGCGTGGCCGACTACAGCCGCGTGAGCAGCCGCATCACCACGCAGCTGCCCGACGAGGCGCTCGCGCACACGCTGCGCCAGCCCCGCAGCCGCCCGGTCCTCCAGGTGGAGTCGGTCGATGCGGACGCCGCCGGCACGCCGGTGAAGTACGGCGTCGCGACGTTCAGCGGCGACCGCGTGCAGCTCGTGGTCAACATGGAGGACGCCGGTGACTGAGCCCGTGCGCCATGCCGTCTACTTCGCGCCCCCGGCGGCGTCGCCCTGGGGGCGCTTCGGACAGCAGTGGCTGGACGGCGCGTGGCGACCGCCCGCCATCGACGCGGCGCGCTGGCAGTCGCTGCTGCGCGCGCCCCGCCGCTACGGCTTTCACGCGACGCTGAAGGCGCCGTTCCGGCTGGCACCGGGCTGCACGCCCGACGTGCTCGCGCAGCGGCTCGACGCGCTCGCCGCGCAGTGCCGCGCGGTGCCGCTCGGCGCGCTGGTGCCCCGCGCCTTCGACGGCTATGTGGCCCTCGTGCCGGAGGCGCCGCCGCCCGCCCTGCAGGCGCTCGCCGAGCGCTGCGTGCTCGAGCTCGACGACCTGCGCGCGCCGCTGACGGCCGCGG
>CAIUGQ010000015.1 GCA_903898725.1 uncultured Burkholderiales bacterium
CCTTGTCGAGAACGAAGCCGCGAATCTGACCCTCATCGTCTTTGGCCCAGACGACGAAGACGTCGGCGATCGGGCTGTTCGAGATCCACATCTTCGAGCCGGTCAGCAGCCAGCCGCCGTCGACGCGCTTGGCGCGGGTCTCCATGCTGCCCGGGTCGGACCCGTGGTTCGGCTCGGTCAGGCCGAAGCAGCCGATCCATTCGCCGGTGGCGAGCTTCGGCAGGTACTTGCGGCGCTGCGCCTCGGTGCCGAAGTCGTGGATCGGCAGCATCACCAGCGAGGACTGCACGCTCATCATCGAGCGGTAGCCCGAGTCGACGCGCTCGACCTCGCGGGCGATCAGGCCGTAGGCGACGTAGTTCAGCCCCGGGCCGCCGTACTCGGTCGGGATGGTCGGCCCGAGCAGGCCGAGCTCGCCCATCTCGCGGAAGATCTCGACATCGGTGCGCTCGTCGAGGAAGGCCGAGGTCACCCGCGGGGCGAGCTTGTCCTGGCAGTACTGGGCGGCGGCCTCGCGGACCATCCGCTCGTCCTCGGTCAGCTGCGCGTCGATCAGCAGCGGGTCGTCCCACTTGAACACGGCCTTCAGGCGCGCGGTGTCGGGTGCGTTCATCCTCGTTCCTCTTCGATGCAGACGCGCCGGTCGGTCGCCGGCGATTCGGGGGCGCCGCGGGCGCGGCGCACGACCCTCGATTCTAGTCCGGCACGACCGCGGTCGCCTCGATCTCCACCTTGGCGCGGTCCTCGATCAGCGCGGTCACCTCCACCGCGCTCATGGCCGGGAAGGCCACCTTGCCGTCGGCGCCCCGCATGAGCTCGCGATAGACCGCGCCGAGGGCACGGCCAGCCTCGAGGTACTCGCGCTTGCTGGTCAGGTACCAGGTCATGCGCACGATGTGCTCGGGGCCGCCGCCGGCCTCGGCCAGCACCGCCAGCACGTTCTGCAGCGCCTGGCGGCACTGGGCGACGAAGTCGTCGGTCTCCCAGCGGCCGTCCGGGTGCCAGCCGACCTGGCCGGCGATCGAGACCAGCGTGCCGCGGGCGGCGACGCCGTTGGCATAGCCCTTGGGGGTCGGCCAGCCGGGAGGGAGCAGGAGTCGGTTCATAGGTCGGTACGTACCTTCCAGAGTTCGGGGAACAGCACGGTGTCGAGCATGCGGCGCAGGTACGGCACGCCGGCGGTGCCGCCGGTGCCGGCCTTGAAGCCGATGATGCGTTCGACTGTGGTGACGTGGCGGAAGCGCCATTGACGGAACGCGTCCTCGAGGTCGACCAGCTCCTCGGCGAGCTCGTAGAGCGGCCAGTGCTTCGGCGGATCGCGGTAGACGGCGAGCCAGGCCGCCTCGAGCGAGTCGCTGAAGGGTCGGGGCGCGGCGAAGTCGCGATCGAGCTGGGCCGGGTCGATCGCGAAGCCGTGGCGTGCGAGCAGCCGGATCGACTCGTCGTACAGCGAAGGCTCGTGCAGCGCCGCCTCGACTTCGGCATGGCGCGCCGGATGGTGCGCGTGCGGCTTGAGCATCACCGCGTTCTTGTTGCCGAGCATGAACTCGATGACGCGGTACTGGAACGACTGGAAGCCCGACGAGGAGCCGAGCTTCGGGCGCATCGCGGTGTACTCGGACGGCGTCAGCGTCGCCAGCACGTCCCAGGCGTGGACCAGCTGTTCCATGATCCGCGAGACGCGCGCGAGGTTCTTGAACGCGGGCGGCAGGCGGTCGTCGCGGATCGCGTCGCGGGCGGCGCGCATCTCGTGCAGCACGAGCTTCATCCACAGCTCGCTAGTCTGGTGCTGCACGATGAACAGCATCTCGTCGTGCGATCCGGACAGCGGGTGCTGCGCGCCGAGGATCGCCTCGAGGTGCAGGTAGTCGCCGTAGCTCATCGTCGACGCGTAGTCGAGCCGCGCACCGTGATGGGCGGCCGCCGCGTCGCCGACAGGGGCTTCCGGGCTTGTGGAGCTCATGCGGGATACTTTAAGCTTAAAGCAATTCGGGCGCAATCGGCGCCCCGCGCGACGGCAGCCCACGGGGGCTGCGCAGACGGCCGCCGGGCAGGCGGCCATGAAGGACGAACGACCATGCGCATCGACGTGATCGGGGGCGGCCCCGCCGGACTGTATTCGGCCATCCTGCTCAAGAAGCGGTTTCCCGGGGCGACGATCGAGGTGACCGAGCGCAACCGCGCGGACGACACCTTCGGCTTCGGCATCGTGCTGTCGGACGAGACGCTGGCCAACCTCGAACGGGCCGACCCGCCGTCGCGCCGGGCGATCGAGGCGGGTTTCGCGTACTGGGACGACATCCTGGTGCAGTACAAGGGCACGGTGCGGCGCTCCTCCGGTCACGGCTTCTCGGGCATCGGGCGGCTCGCGCTGCTGCACATCCTGCAGGCCCGCGCCGAGGAACTCGGCATCCCCGTGCGCTACCAATGCGAGGACGCGGGCCTGGCGTCGCACCGGGGCGCGGACCTGGTGATCGCGGCCGACGGCATCAACAGCGCGGTGCGCGAGTCCAACCGGGACCGCTTCGCGCCATCGGTGGACCTGCGCACCAACCGGTTCACCTGGCTCGGCGCGAAGATGAACCTGCCGGGCTTCTACTACAGCTTCCGCGAGGATGCGCACGGCGGCATCTGGAACATGCACGCCTACCAGTACCGCCCGGGGGAGTGCACGATCGTCATCGAGACGACCGACGACGCGTGGCGCGCCTCGGGGCTCGCGATCGACGACGAGGCGGGCACGGCCGCGCTGGTGCAGCGGCTCTTCGCCGACGACCTGAAGGGCGCGACGGTGCTGACCAACCGTTCGCACTGGCGGCAGTTCCCGACCATCTCGTGCAAGACCTGGCACGCCGACATCGACGGCCTGCCGGTGGTGCTGCTCGGCGATGCGGCGCACACCGCGCACTTCTCGATCGGCTCGGGCACCAAGCTCGCGCTCGAGGATGCGATCGCGCTCGACGAGGCGATCGGCGCCCGGCCCGACGACCTGCGCGCGGCGCTCGCCCTCTACCAGGAGAACCGGCGCGACGAGGTCGGCCGCATCCAGCACTCGGCGAACGTGTCGCTGGTGTGGTTCGAGAACGTGCGCCGTTTCTTCGACATGGACCCGATCCAGTTCGAGGTGTCGCTGCTCACGCGCAGCAAGCAGATCACCTACGAGAACCTGCGGCTGCGCGATGCGGCGCTGGTCGAGGCGGCGACGCGCTGGTGGAACCGGGGCGAGGCCGCGCGGCTGGGGATCCCGGCCGACGGCGAGCCGTCCTGGCTCGATGCGCCGCCGATGTTCGCGCCGCTGCGGCTGCGCGAGATGTGGCTGCCGAACCGCGTCGTGGTCTCGCCGATGGCGCAGTACTCGGCGGTCGACGGCGTGCCCAACGACTGGCATCTGGTCCACTACGGTTCGCGTGCGCTCGGCGGCGCGGGGCTGGTGTTCGTCGAGATGACCTGCGTGTCGGCCGAAGGCCGGATCACGCCCGGATGCACCGGCCTGTGGAACA
>CAIUGQ010000016.1 GCA_903898725.1 uncultured Burkholderiales bacterium
CGAGTTCGGGCCGAGCCAGTGCGAGCTCACCTTCCGGCCGCTGCCGGCGCTCGAGGCGGCCGACGCGATGGTGCTGCTGCGCGGTGCCGTCAAGCAGATCGCGCGCCGCCAGGGGCTGCATGCGAGCTTCATGTGCCGGCCACGCATCCCGAATGCGATGTCCTCGGGCTGGCACCTGCACCAGTCGCTGGTGCGCGTGGCCGACGGCGCGAACGCGTTCGTGCCCGCCGCGGGCGACGGCGCGGACACGCCCCTGTCGGTCACCGGCCGCCACTGGCTGGCGGGCCTGCTCGCGCACGCCGAGGGCGCCACGCCCTTCACCACGCCGACCGTCAACGGCTACAAGCGCTACCGCCCGAACTCGCTCGCCCCCGATCGCGTCGCCTGGGCACGCGACAACCGCGCCGCGATGCTGCGCGTGCTGGGCGGCGCCGGCGACGCGGCCACCCGGATCGAGAACCGCGTCGGCGAGCCCGCGGCCAACCCCTACCTGTACCTCGGCGCGCAGATCGTGGCCGGGATGGACGGCCTCGCGCGCGGCCTCGAGCCCGGCCCGTCGGCCGATGCGCCCTACGAGGCCGACGCGCGCCGCCTGCCGGCGAGCCTGGACACCGCCCTCGACGCGCTGCTCGCCGATCCGGTGCTGGTCGAGGGCTTCGGCCCCGGTCTCGTCGACTGGTTCGTGCAGATCAAGCGCGCCGAGCTCGCGCGCTTCGCCGCCGAGGTCAGCGACTGGGAGCATCGCGAATACTTCGACCTCTTCTGATCCCTTCCCGACTCCGACCCCGAGCCCGAACTCAATGCCCACCGTGACCTTCGTGCTGCCCGACGGCAGCGAGCGCCGCATCGACGTCGTCGCCGGCACCAGCGTGATGCTCGCCGCCGTCGAGCACGACCTGCCCGGCATCGTCGGCGAATGCGGCGGCTGCGCGTCCTGCGCGACCTGTCACGTGTACGTCGACCCTGCCTGGGCCGCGCGCCTGGAACCCGCCGACGAGGTCGAGGACGACCTGCTCGGATTCGCCGCCGCACCGCGGCGCGCGGGCAGCCGCCTGGCCTGCCAGATCGAGATGGACGCGTCGCTCGACGGCCTGCGCGTCGAGATCCCGCCCGAAGCCTGATTCCCGCGCGCCCTCGAACGCCGCGCCGTGCGCCGTGGGCGTATTCCAAGCAAAGCTTTCGGTGTAGGCTTCCGATCCTTCGAGGGGCACCGCCCCCGGGCGCGCCCCGCGCGGCGCACGACCTCAACGAGGAGACACCCCATGAACCTCCGCTCGATCGCGACCGCCGCGGCGCTGACCTTCGGCCTGGTGGCCGGCGCGCACGCGCAGCAGACGGTGACCCTGAAGTTCCACACCTTCATGGCGCCCCAGTCCAACGTCTGGAAGTCGATGCTCCTGCCCTGGATGGAGAAGGTCGAGAAGGACTCCGGCGGACGCATCCAGTTCGAGAAGTACCCGGCGATGCAGCTCGGCGGCACGCCCCTGCAGCTCTACGACCAGGCCCGCGACGGTGTCGTCGACGTGGTCTGGACGCTGCAGGGCAACACCCCGGGCCGCTTCCCGCGCTTCGAGGCGTTCGAGCTGCCGTTCATGATGACCAATGCCGAGGCCACCTCGCGCGCGTACTGGGAGTACTCGCAGACCTGCGCGCAGGGCGAGATCAAGGACACGCAGCTGATCGCGGTGAACGTCCACGGCCCGGGCATGTTCCACTCGCGCGAGAAGCCGATCCGCAACGTCGCCGACCTCAAGGGCATGAAGGTCCGCGGCCCGACCCGCACGATCACGAAGATGCTCGGCTCGCTCGGCGCGACGCCGGTCGGCATGCCGCTGCCGCAGATCCCCGACGCGATGTCCAAGGGCGTGATCGACGCTGCCGTCGTGCCCTGGGAGGTCACCACCGCGGTCAAGATCGACGAGCTCGCCAAGTTCCACAGCGAGTTCGAGGCCAAGGCCGGCGGCCTGTACACCACCGCGTTCGTCATCGTGATGAACAAGGCGAAGTACGACGGGCTGCCCGCCGACCTGAAGAAGATCATCGACCAGAACTCGGGCATCGACGCATCGGCCGCGCTCGGTCGCGCCCAGCAGGCGGGCGACGCCCCGGCGCGCAAGGTCGCCTCCGACGAGCGCAAGAACACCATCATCACCATCGCCGGTGCCGACGTCGACGCGTTCCGCAAGGCCGCCGACCTGGTCGACGACGAGTGGATGAAGGACATGGACAAGCGCGGCTTCAATGGGAAGCAGCTGCTCGACTGCGCCAAGGGTCTGATCCAGAAGCACACGAAGTGACCCGGACGGGCCCGTCCGTGCGGCGGGCCCGACAGATTCCATGACTTATTCGGATCCGGTCGGCCGTCTCCTAGAGCGGCTGGCCCAGGCCCTCGCGATCGTCGGCGGCCTCGCGCTCACCGGTGTCGCGCTGATGTCGCTCTACAGCGTCGTGATGCGCAACCTGGTCGGCGCGCCGATCCAGGGCGACTTCGAGCTCGCCCAGATGGGCTGCGCGGTGTCGGTGGCCGCGTTCCTGCCGTTCACGCAGCTGCGCAACGGCAACATCTTCGTCGACTTCTTCACGCAGCGCGCCTCGGCGGGCACCAAGGCCGCGCTCGACGGGTTCGGTGCGCTGCTCGTGGGCCTGGCGCTCGCGCTGATCGCCTGGCGCACCGGCGCGGGCGGCCTCGACGCGTTCCGCAACGACGAGACCACGATGATCATGGGCCTGCCCCTCTGGTACGGCTACGTGCTGATGACGCCGTCGTTCGCGGTCGCCGCGCTCGCCGCGTTCTACAGCGCGTGGCGTCACTGGGCGCTGCACGAGGTCGCCGAGTCCGAGGAGCGTTCCTGATGGGCGGCACCGGCATCGCGCTGGCGCTGTTCGCCGGCATGCTCGTGCTGATGGCCGCGCGCGTGCCGATCGCGCTGGCGATGCTGATCCCCGGCGCGGTCGGCTACGTGCTGCTGGCAGGCTGGATGCCGTTCGCCGCCTACCTCAAGGGCCTGGCCTGGGCGCGGCTCGCGAACTACGACCTGACGGTGATCCCGCTGTTCCTGCTGATGGGCGCCTTCGCGACCCAGGGCGGCCTCTCCAGAAGCCTGTTCGCCGCGGCGAGCGCGATGATCGGTCACCTGCGCGGCGGCCTCGCGATGGCCGCCGTGATGGCGTGCGCGGCCTTCGGTTCGGTCTGCGGCTCGTCGGTGGCGACTGCCGCGACGATGGCCAAGGTCGCGCTGCCCGAGATGATGCGGCACAACTACTCGGGCCGGCTGGCCACCGCGACGCTCGCCGCCGGCGGCACCCTCGGCATCATGATCCCGCCGTCGGTGGTGCTGGTGATCTACGGCATCCTCGCCGAGCAGAACATCGCCAAGCTCTTCGCCGCCGCGATCCTCCCCGGGCTGATCGCGACGCTCGGCTACATCGTCGCGATCGGCATCTACGTGCGACTCTTCCCGGGCCACGGGCCGGCCACCCAGCGCGCGAGCCGCCGCCAGCTTCTCGTCGCGCTGCGCGACGTCTGGCCGATCGCGCTGATCTTCCTCGTCGTCTTCGGCGGCATCTACGGTGGCTGGTTCACGCCCACCGAGGCCGCCTCGATCGGCGCGTCGGCCACCTTCCTCGCGGCGCTGCTGCGCGGCGAGCTGACCCGCGCGAAGTTCTTCGAGTGCTTCTTCGACACCGCGGTCACCACCGGAATGATCTTCATGATCTTCCTGGGCGCCGACGTGATGAACTCGACGCTCGCGCTGTCCCAGTTCCCGGCGGCGCTGTCGGCGATCGTCAAGGACCTCGGCCTGCCGCCGCTCGCGGTGATCGCCGGCATCCTGGTGTTCTACGTGATCCTCGGCTGCGTGATGGACGAGCTGTCGATGATCCTGCTGACGCTGCCGATCTTCCTGCCGACCGTCATCGGCCTGGACCTCTTCGGGCTGCCGACCGACCTCAAGCTCATCTGGTTCGGCATCCTCGTGCTGATGGTGGTGGAGATCGGGCTGATCGCGCCGCCCGTGGGGCTGAACGTCTACGTGATCAACGGGCTCGCGAAGAACGTGCCGATCGCCGAGAGCTATCGGGGCGTGGTGCCGTTCCTGATCAGCGACGTGCTGAGGACGGCGATGCTGCTGCTGTTCCCGGGCGTCAGCCTGTGGCTGGTGGGCGTGCTGGTGAAGTGAGTCGGCGGCATCCGGCCGTCAGGTCAGCGAGCCGCGCACGACCATCGCGGCGCCGGAGGCCGCCAGCAGCACCAGCACCCAGCGCGCGAACTGGCGCTCGTCCAGGCGGGCGAATCGGCGCAGCCCGAGGTTCGCGCCGATGAGCGCGGCGACGGTGGCGGCCGCGACCTGCGGCAGCGGCAGCGTCCCGACATCGAGTCGGGCGAACCCGCCCTGCGCATCGAGGCTCGCCAGGCTCGCGAGCTGCATGACGAGGATGAACGGCTGGTAGGTCGCGCGCTGGCGCTCCTTGCTCCAGCCGCGCAGTCCGAGCAGCAGCACCGGCACCGCGCCCGGGAAGGCGGCCACGCCGCCCGTCACGCCGCCGAGCGCGCCCGCGACGACGTCACCGGCGACCGTGCCCCGCAGCGTCCAGCCCGGGCGGCGCAGCAGCATGAACAGGCACCAGCCCAGCAGCAGCACGCCGAGCAGCGCGCCCAGGCGCGGCGCGTCCAGATGCAGCAGCATCCACGTGCCCAGCGGCGTGCCCGCGAGCCCGCCGAGCATGAACGGAGCGAGTGTCTTCGGGTCGAGTGCCGCGCGCAGCCGGATCACCGAGAGCGTCTGGATCGCGATGCTGCAGACGAGGAAGGTGCCGACCATCGCGACGGGATCGCGGAAGCACCAGCCGGACAGCGCGAGCGCGAGTGCGCTGAAGGCGAAGCCGACGACGCTCGACAGCGCCGCCGCGGCGAGCAGCGCCGGGACCGCGAAGCCCCAGTCGACCGCGCCCGAGCTGCCGGCGGCGAACCCGACGGCGGTGCAGGCCACGCCGACGAGGGCGATCGCGGCCGTCGAGGTCGTGCCGTTCAGCGTGCGTCGGCCGACCCGTGTCGTGGCCTCCCGTCCGGTCAATGCCCGTCCCCCGCTCCGTGTCCGCGAGGCCCATTAGGACCATGCCGGGTACGGACCGGGCAATCCCGGGGATTGGGGATGGGGCGGCTGCGGGTCGCCCGCGCGGCTCAGTCGGGCTGGACCGCAGGCAGCTGCGTGCGCCGTGTCAGCAGGCCTTCGCCGGGCTCGTAGAGGCGCCAGTTCAGCACGTAGCGGCCCTCGGGCGCGGGCAGCCAGTTCGCGCGTCCGCGGGCGTCGGCCGGCGCCTCGTGCTGCAGCCGGATGACCAGCGAGCCGTCGGCCTCCCGCTCGATGCCCGGCGTGCGGTCCCCGATCGTGTAGCGATCGATCGGGTTGTCGACGAAGAAGCCGCGCCCGTCGGGCTCCATCCGGTACATCGACAGCGACCAGAAGGCGCCCACCGGCAGGTCGGCGGGCACGGTGAGCGTGCAGGGGCGCGTGCCGTCGAGTGCGTGGCGCCCGGCGTCCTGGCCGCAGGTCGCGTAGATCGCTTCGGCGCGCTCGAGCGCGCCGAGGCCGAGCAGCGCGATCAACGCGCGGTAGCTGTGGTCCTCGCCGAAGCGACCGATGTGGTCCAGGCCCGAGAACCAGTTCGGGCCGACGACCGAGCGGCGCGAGGGATCGCCCGGGCGCAGCTGGCGCCGCAGCTCGGGCATCAGGCGCGTCCAGGCCTCGCGCATCGGCTCGTCGAGGCGAGACCACGGGTCGGGCTCGCCAGGGACGAGGCCGACGGCCGCGACGCGCTCGAGCAGCGCCGCATCGCGCGGCGGCACCGGGTTGCGGCCGAGGGCCTCGGCCGCGAAGGTCAGGAAGGCGCGCGCATCGCGCTCGGCGGGCACGGCACGCCAGGGGCGCGACACGCCGGGGGCGTCGAGCCGCATCGCGTCCTGCAGCGCGTGCACGGCGGGCACGTCGGCCGCGCCGTCGACGAGCACACGACCGAGCAGCCACAGGTCGTTCGAGGCCATGCGCATCGGCGTCGTGCCCGCGGGCGCCTCGCCGGTCCAGCCGGGCGGGGCGAGCCACAGCGTGCGCGCTTCGCCGCCGACGGTGCGGCGCGACACGCAGGCGACGTTGTCGGTCCACGGATCGAGGAACGCGAAGCTGAAGTAGCGCTCGTCCATCGCCGGATACGCGAACGTCACCGGCCCGCCCGACAGGTCGAGCCACGCGATCGAGTACAGCGTGTCGTTGTTCGGCATCGTGATCCAGCGGTCGCGATGGTCGAGCAGGCGGCGCGCGTGCGACAGCGTGTTGACGTCGAAGCGGTTCGGGTTCGCGGCGTTGTCGGTCGCGTTCCAGCGGGTGCGGGCGAGGTCGTGGACGGCGAACGCGTAGAGGTAGGCCTCGGCGATGCGCTCGTCGTTGGGGGCGGTGGCGTTCATCGGACGATGATACCGGCGGCGCTCCGCCGCTATCATCGCGTTCATGAAGATCGCACTGCTCGACGACTACGCCGACCTCGTCCGGACATTGGACTGCTTCTCGAAGCTCGCCGGGCACGACGTGCTGGTGCTCAACGAGACCCTCGACGAGGAGGCGCTCGCCGCCCGCCTCGCCGACCGCGAGGCGCTGGTCCTGATCCGGGAACGCACCCCGATCCCGCGCTCGCTGATCGAGCGCCTGCCGAACCTGCGGATCATCAGCCAGACCGGACGGGCCGGCACCCATGTCGACGTCACGGCCTGCGAGGCGCACGGCATCCGGCTGGTGGCAGGCACCGGCTCGCCGTACGCGCCGGCCGAACTGACCTTCGCGCTGATCCTCGACTGCATGCGGCAGGTCACGGTCGAGCACCGGGCGCTTCGCGCCGGCCACTGGCAGACCGCGCTCGGCACGACGCTGCGCGGCCGCACGCTGGGCATCCTCGGCTATGGCAGCATCGGTCGGCTGGTCGCCGGCTTCGGACGCGCCTTCGGGATGGCACCGCTCGCCTGGGGTCGCGAGGCCTCGGCGGCGCGCGCGGCGGCCGATGGCGTGCCGATGGCCGGCTCGATGCGCGAGCTCTTCGAGCGCAGCGACGTGCTCACCGTGCACCTGCGGCTCGGCTCCGACACCCGCGGGCTGATCGGCGCGGCCGAGTTCGCGTCGATGAAGCCGGGCGCGGTCTTCGTGAACACCTCGCGTGCCGGACTGGTCGTGCCGGGCGCGCTGCTCGCGGGGCTCGATGCCCGCCGTCCGGAGCGCGCCGCGCTCGACGTGTTCGAGCACGAGCCCACGCTCGACGATCCGCTCGTGCTGCACCCGCGCGTGCTCGCGACCCCGCATCTCGGCTACGTCGAGCGCGACAGCTACGAGGCCTACTTCGGGCAGGCGTTCGACAATCTGCTGGCGGCGGCCGCCGCGGACTGAGGGCGTCGCGCCGGCCGCCCTGCGAACCCCTCAGCGTTTCCCGCTCATCAGGATCGCCACCGCCACGAGGATCACCGGCAGCGCGACCAGCGTCTGCGGCGCGATCGACTCTCCGCCCAGCCAGGCGCCCACGCACAGGGCCACGGCCGGGTTCACGTACGCGTAGCTGCCGGCGAGCGCGGGCCGCACGCGCGCCATCAGGAACATGTAGGCGGAGAACGCGACCAGCGATCCCGCGACCACCAGGTACAGCCAGGCCGCGAGCGCCTGCGGGCGGGCCTCCCAGGGCGGTGTCCACGGCTCGCCGAGCGCTGCGCTGATCGCCAGCAGCACGACCCCGCCGCCGAGCATCTCGGCGGCGAAGCCCATCGGTCCCTTCGGCACGTCGAGCTTCGTCGACAGCACCGAACCGAGCGACCAGCACAGGGTCGCGCCAACGATCGCCGCGAGCCCTGCGGGGCTCGCCCGGAACTCGGCGCCACCCGCCAGCACCAGCACGCCCGCCGTGCCCAGCGCGATGCCCAGCCAGTCGCGCCGCCCGGGCCAGCGGCCGAACAGCCCGCCCCACAGCGACAGCCACACCGGCATCACCGCGATCAGCACCGTGGTCGCGCCCGACGAGATCCACTGCTGGCCGGTCGCCACCAGCCCCATGCCGCCGCCGAGCATCAGCGCGCCGACCGTCGACGCGTCGCGCCACTGGCGCGCACTCGGCCACGCCGTGCCCCGGATCGCGAGCCAGGCGAAGAGCAGGCCGCCGGCGAGCAGGAAGCGGCTGGCCATCTGCCAGAACGGCGCGAAGCTCTCCAGCGCGAAGCGGATCGCGAGGTAGGTGGTGCCCCAGACCAGGTAGACGGTGGCGAGCGCGAGCGCCACCCGCGGGCCGAGGGGCACGGGCGATGCGGGCTCCGGCACGGCTGCGACGGTGGTCGGCGGGACGGATCCGGGGGACGAGGCCATCTGCGGGCTCCAGGGGCGAGGGCTCATCCTAGCCAGCGTCCGGGCGGCCGGGTAGCGCAAATCAAAGCCAGATCGGGCAGCTCAGCCAGCACGGGGCGTCGAACACCTCGATCGTGCTCGGCACGCCGATTCCCTTGCGCAGCCCGCTGCTGCCGGGCGTGCCGGCAGCCTGAGCCGGGCCGCAGTGTGCTGCGCTACAGTGTCGACACCTTCGCAGATCCCCGGAGTCGCCATGGGTGCCCGTTCCGCCGTGTTCCAGTCCTCCGGGCACGCTGCCCGTCGGCGCCTCGCGCCGACCCGCCTCCGGGCGCCGGTCCTGAGCCTGGCGCTGGCGCTGGCCGCCGGGGCCGTCGCCGCACAGGACCTGCCGGCCCGCAAGCCCGGCCTGTGGGAGATCACGATGCAGGTCACGAACTCGCCGTCGCAGACGGTGCGTCACTGCCTCGACGAGAAGACCGACCAGCAGATGCAGCGCTTCGGCCAGGGCATGAGCCAGCAGCAGTGCACGAAGAACACCTTGCAGCGCGACGGGGACCGGTATGTCGGCGAGTCGGAGTGCAAGCTCGGACCCACCGTGGCGACCAGCCGCAGCGTCTTCGGCGGCGATTTCGAGAAGGCCTACCGGGGCGAGGTCGAGACCCGCTATGCGCCGCCGATGGCGGGCATCTCCCAGAGCAAGGTCACGATGTCCGCGAAGTGGGCCGGTGCCTGCCCTGCCGGCTGGAAGCCCGGCGACATGGAAATGCCCGGCATGGGCCGGGTCAACGTCAACGAGCTGATGTCGTCGGGGCCGCCGAAGGCGCCGAAGAAGTGAGGGCGCGAAGCCGCTCGACGACGTCGGCGACCCGCTGCCCCGCGCGCATTCCGGCGCGCATCGCCGAGTCGTTGACGCGGCTGATCTGACCGCTGTCGAGTCCGTCGGCGGCGTCGCCGATGCGCGCCGACTCGTGCGAGTAGGCGGCGGCGATCACCCCGACCTGCTCGAGCATCGCCAGCCCCACGATGCCCGCCTGGTCCTTGCCGATGCCCGCGTCGTTGAAGAACACCGCGTAGGGCCGGGTCGGCAGCGCCAGCACGTAGCGCGCCGCGGAGACGCCGCCATGCGAGCCGCACACGACGACTGCGCCGGCCATCGCGGGTTCGGCCACGGCGATGGAGTCGACGACGAACAGCGCTCGCGGCATCGCACCCTCCAGACGGTACGATGTAGTCTAGCGCCGCCGCGTCCGACCTGTTGAAATTTTCCATGAGCTCCCTTCTGCTGCGCACCGCCGACGGCATCGATCTCGCCGGCCTGACGCTCCTGCCCGCCGGCCCCCCGAAAGCGGCCGTCGCGATGGTCCATGGTTTCGGCGAGCATGCGGGGCGCTATGCAGGCCTGCACCGGGCGCTGGTCGCGGCGGGCTGCGCGGTCGCGGCCGCCGACCTGCGCGGCTTCGGCCGCTCGCCGGGCGCCCGGGGCCACATCGAGCGCTGGGACGACTACCGGCACGATGCCGCGGCGATCGTCGCGCAGGCCGCGGCGCTCGCGCCCGACCGACCGGTGTTCCTGTTCGGGCACAGCATGGGCGGGCTGATCGTCCTCGACCATGCGCTGCACCGGCCGCAGGGACTGGCCGGCGTGATCGCGAGCGGCCCGGCGCTGAAGCAGGCCGGTCCGCGCCGACCGCTGCTCGAACTCGCCGCCCGCATGCTGTCGCGCGTGGCGCCGCGCCTGGGCACCGAGCTCGGCCTCGACCCGGCAGGCATCTCCTCGGTGCCCGCCGAGGTCGAGGCCTACCTGTCGGACCCGCTGGTGCATGGACGCGCCACGATGCGCTGGGGCGCCGAGATCCTGCGGACCATGGCCGACACGCTGGCGCGGGCCGGCGAGTTCCCGCGGCCGCTGCTGCTGCTGCACGGCGCCGACGATCCGATCAACGCGCCCGCAGGCAGTCGCGCGTTCTTCGACGGCTGCGGCCATCCGGACCGTGCGCTGCGGCTCTATCCGGGCTGCCGCCACGAGGTGCACCACGACATCGAGCGCAAGCGCCTCGAGCGTGACCTGACCCGCTGGATCGCCGAGCGCTCCCAGCGGGCCTCGGTGCCCGAGCCGGTGCGCCGGCGTGTGCCGCCCGGCGCGGCCCCGGGCCCCGCCGGGCAGGACGATCCCGAGTCGGCCTCGCCCGCGGGCGCGGCCTCGTGAACCGGCGCTGGGCGGCACTCGGCTCGGCCTCGGCGTTCGTCTCGGTGGCAGCCGGTGCGTTCGGCGCGCATGCGCTGAAGCTGCGGCTCGGCCCCGACGCGCTCGCCGTCTGGGAGACCGCCGCGCGCTACCAGATGGTCCATGCGCTCGCGCTGTTCGCGGTCGCGCAGGCCGCGGTCTCGTGGCGCTCGCCGGCCGTGCGTTCGGCCGGCTGGCTGTTCGTCGCCGGCACGCTGCTGTTCAGTGGCAGCCTGTACGCGCTCGCGCTGTCGGGCGTGCGTGGCCTCGGCGCGGTCACGCCGCTGGGCGGTGTCGCCTTCCTCGCCGGCTGGGCCTGCCTCGCCTGGGCGGCGGTGCGCGGGCGCTGATCGCGCATCCCTCGCCCCGGCGGTCGACCGCCGGTGGCCGCACAGCCGGCCGCTGCTAAG
>CAIUGQ010000017.1 GCA_903898725.1 uncultured Burkholderiales bacterium
CGCCGCCATGTCGCGCCGCTCGACGGCACGCTGCAGCGCGCGCCAGCTCTTGAGCGAACCCAACATGAGCCCCGGATCGGCGGCCAGCCCCATGCGGACGTAGCGCAGGGTGCGCAGGGAGATGGAGGTCAGCAGATCGACGATCACCCGGTTGCTGGACAGGTCGATCATCGCCAGGTTCAGCAGGAAGCTCTGCAGCGTGTAGTCGTCGACCGAAGCGTCGCCGGCTGCCTTGGAGATCCGCGGCATGTGCAGGGCGAAGACGCCGCGCAGTGCATCGGCGCGGTCCTCCATCAGCTGTCGCAGCAGGATCTGGTAGAGCGCGTCGCGCACGACGTAGATGTCGCGCAGGTCGGCGGTGTCCGGTGCCGTCACCACCGCCCCGTGGCGGGCCTGGAATTCCACCAGCCGTTCGCGCTCGAGGATGCGCAGCGCCTCGCGCACCGGCGCCCGGCTGACCTGCAGCACCTCGCTGATGTCGGCCTCCAGCAGTCGGTGACCGGCCTGGATCAGGTTCATCGTGATCGCGCCGGCGATGCGCACGGCGATCCGGTCCGCGACCGGCACCGCCGTGAGCGACTGCGCGTGCCCCCGCAGGATCGCCTGCTCGACGGCGAGCACCATCGGGCTCGTCGGCGCGAGCAGGACACCGAGGTCGGGCGTGTTGGAGGTCTTGAGTCTGGCCATGTGCGGGTGCGGGCGGCGCCGTGACGGGAACGGGCCCGGTTCCCGCGCGGGGTGCGGTCGAGCGCGCCGCCGCCGACTGTAGCGCCACCAAAAATCGCTGTCGACAGGAATCGCGCTCAGTCCTCGATAATTACTGTCGACATTAATTACGGCGCGTCGTATGATTGCCCTGACCCGTGATCCACCCTCGGAAGGCTGGCCATGAACGTCGAACGGCTCACCGTCAACATCGGCGCCGAAGTGTCGGGGATCGAGCTGCGCGATGCAGTCCGCAGCGATGCGCTCTTCGCGGAGCTCAAGGCGCTGCTGCTCCGGCACCGGGTGCTGTTCTTCCGCGATCAGCATGCCGATCGCTTCTCGCGCTCGGACCACGTCGCACTCGCCGGGCGCTTCGGCCCCCTCGAGGAGCATCCGGTGGCCGGCAGCCATCCCGACCATCCGGGCCTGGTGCTGATCCATCGCAGCGAGGAACGCAACCCGTACGAGAACAACTGGCACAGCGACGGGCTCTGGCGCCCCGCCCCCGCGATGGGGGCCGTGCTGCGCTGCGTCGAGTGCCCCGAGGTCGGGGGCGACACCATCTGGGTGAACATGGTCGAGGCTTACGCGCGACTGCCCGACGACATCAAGCGCAGGATCGATCACCTGCGCGCCAGCAGCAGCATCGAGCACAGCTTCGGCGCGGTGATGGAGCCGAACAAGCGCCAGGCGCTCGGCCGCGAGCATCCGCCGGCCGAGCATCCGGTGGTGCGCACGCACCCCGAGACCGGCGAGCGGGTGCTCAACGTCGCCAGCTTCACCACGCACTTCCTCAACTTCCACACGCCCGAGAACGTGCGCTTCGGTCTCGACAAGACGCCCGGCGCCGCACTGCTGCTGCAGTACCTGCAGAGCCAGGCCACGGTGCCGGAGTACCAGGTTCGCTTCAGGTGGAAGCCGGGCAGCGTCGCGATCTGGGACAACCGCTCGACGCAGCACTACGCGGTCATGGACTACTGGCCCTCGCCCAGAAAGATGGAGCGCGCGGGCATCGTGGGCGACGTGCCGTACTGATCGCCCCGCCCTGATCGACGCTCATTCCGACGCTCAATCCGACGCCCTGTC
>CAIUGQ010000018.1 GCA_903898725.1 uncultured Burkholderiales bacterium
CGCTCGAGGTCGGCGGGTGGAGACCGGGGAATCAGGGCTTGGCGGGGGCCGGGGCGGCAGGTGCGGCGGCGGCCGGAGCGGCAGCGGCGGGCGCGGCGGCCGGCGCCTCGGTCTTCTCGCCGCCTTTCATCGATTCCTGTGCGGCGTGTTCGCCGCCCATGTCGACGTGGCCGCCCTGGTTGAGCACGAAGAGAACCACCGCCGCGAGCGCGACGAAGGCGATGATGATCTTGGTCATTGCTGGAATCCTTGCTGTAGGACGATGCGGCGTGCCCGTCCGGGACGGGCACGCGGTGTTCGTGCGGGCATCCGCGAGTGCCGGGCGCGCACCGCAGGCGCGGCGCGCGTCCGGCTGACGACCGTCAGTCGTCGGCGTAGATGTCCCGGTCCTTGGTTTCCTTGACGAACAGCATGCCGATCACGAACGTGACCATGGCGATGATGATCGGGTACCAGAGGCCGGAGTAGATGTCGCCCTGCGACGCGACGATCGCGAACGAGGTGGCCGGCAGGAAGCCGCCGAACCAGCCGTTGCCGATGTGATACGGCAGCGACATCGACGTGTAGCGGATCTTCGTCGGGAACAGCTCGACCAGCATCGCGGCGATCGGTCCGTAGACCATCGTCACGTAGAACACCATGATCGTGAGGATCAGGATGATCATCGGCTTGTTCATCTGCCCCGGGTCGGCCTTGGGCGGGTAGCCCGCGGCCTTCACCGCCTCGTCCATGTCCTTCTTGAAGCGCGCGCCCTCTTCCTTGGCGTTCGGGGCCTTCGCGTCGTAGGACGCGATCGCCTTGTCGCCGATGGTGACCTGGGTCACGCTGCCCGCCGCGCCGGCCACGTTCTGGTAGTTCAGGCCGTTGGTGGCGAGGTAGGCCTTGGCCACGTCGCACGAGGTCGTGAACTTGGCGGTGCCCGTCGGGTTGAACTGGAACGAGCAGTCGGCCGGATTCGCGGTGACCTTGATCGGCGACTTCTGCTGCGCGGCCTCGAGAGCCGGGTTCGCGTAGTGGGTCAGCGCCTTGAACAGCGGGAAGTAGGTCAGCGACGCGATCAGCAGGCCGGCCATGATGATCGGCTTGCGGCCGATCTTGTCCGACAGCCAGCCGAACAGCACGAAGCCCGGGGTGCCGAGGATCAGCGAGGTGGCGACCAGGATGTTGGCCGTCGCGCCGTCGACCTTGGCCATGCGCTCGAGGAAGAACAGCGTGTAGAACTGGCCGGTGTACCAGACCACGGCCTGGCCAGCGGTCAGGCCCACCAGCGCCAGGATCACGACCTTCAGGTTCTTCCACTGACCGAAGGACTCGGACAGCGGCGCCTTCGAGGTCTTGCCTTCGGCCTTCATCTTCGTGAACGCGGGCGACTCGTGCAGCTGCATCCGGATCCACACCGAGATCGCGAGCAGCACGATCGAGACGAGGTACGGAATGCGCCAGCCCCAGTCGGCGAACGCAGCTTCGCCGAGCGTGGTGCGCGTCGTCAGGATCACGACCAGCGAGATCATCAGGCCGATGGTCGCCGTCGTCTGGATCCACGAGGTGTAGAAGCCGCGACGGCCGTGCGGCGCGTGCTCGGCGACATAGGTCGCGGCACCGCCGTACTCGCCGCCGAGGGCCAGGCCCTGCAGCAGTCGCAGGCCGATCAGCAGGATCGGCGCCCAGATGCCGATCGTCGCGTAGGTCGGCAGGATGCCCGTCAGGAACGTCGCCGCGCCCATGATCAGGATGGTCACCAGGAAGGTGTACTTGCGGCCGACGATGTCGCCGAGACGGCCGAACACGATGGCGCCGAACGGCCGCACCGCGAAGCCGGCGGCGAAGGCGAGCAGCACGAAGATGATCCGGGTCGACTCGTCGAGGCCCGAGAAGAAGTTCTTCGCGATGATCGCTGCCATCGCCCCGAACAGGTAGAAGTCGTACCACTCGAAGATCGTCCCGAGCGAGGACGCGAAGACGACGCGCTTCTCCTCGGAGGTCATCGGTGCTGCGGCTGCGGGCATGCCCTTGGCCGCGTGAGCGGAACTCGCCATGTTGTTGGTCTCCCTGATGTGACTGCGACGCGTGCGCAGGGGCACGCTGCAGGCGCATCCTCGGCCCGGAGACTTACTGACAACTGACTGACGCGAAGCTTACGGTTCGGTCATCTTCGGCACGCGCAGGCACGCGCACCACCGTGACCGTGCATGGTGCCGCCGCAACGACCTGCGACGACACGCTGCCGAGATGACGCCGCATGACGGAACTCGCGCGTGCCCCCATCAGCACATGATCGACGCGATTGGCGCGCGCGAAATCGACGATCGCGCCTGCGGCATCGGGCGCCTCGAGCACGTGATGCGTGAGTCGTTCGGCGGGCAGGCCCAGCGCCCGCGACCAGTGCGCGAGTTCGACCAGGCCCTTGACGTGCAGATGGCGTCCCGACGCATCGATCATCGTGTCGTTCGCGAGCCGTGCGACCTTCAGCACGGTCACGCAGGCGAGTCGTGCTGAAGGCTCGGCCTGGATCACCCGGCGCGTGGTGTCGCGCAGCGCCTCGGCCAGCGGATCGGAACCGTGCGAGAGGTCGACCGCGACCATCACGATCGGTGCGGCCGCGAGCTGTCGCGACACCGGGCCGCTCGCGCGCGGCTCGTCGCCCAGTGCGCGGAACCAGCGACGACCCACCACGCGCAGCCCGTCGCGCGCGGTACGCGTCGCCCGTTCGCCGAGCGGCACCTGCGCGGGGTGGCGCAGCAGCAGCGCGACCTGTGCCGCCGTCTGCCAGCGTGCCGTCGGGTCGGTCTCCAGGCAGCCGAGGATCACCGCCTGCAGCCACGGCGGGCACTCGGGCACGATCGCGCGCGGGGGCACGGGATCGCGCCACAGCCGACGCCGCAGGCCGCGGACCGACCCCGGAAAGCCGAACGGCCGCTGCCCGGTCGTCAGGTGATAGAGCATCACGCCGAGCGCGAAGAGGTCGCTGCGCGGATCGTCGCGCAGGCCGCGCACCTGCTCGGGCGAGATGTAGGGGGCCGTGCCCATCGGCAAGCGGAACTCTTCGCCGAGCAAGTCGGGGAGCCGGTCGTGTCGCGAGAGCCCGAAGTCGATGAGCACCGCCTCGCCGGTCGGCCGCCACAGCACCTGGCTCGGCTTGAGGTCGAGATGCAGCACATGCTGACGGTGCAGGTCGCCGAGCGCATCGGCGACGCTCGCGCCGAGCGCCGCGACCTCGTCCGCAGGCAGCGGGGCCGCGTCGAGCCGCTCGCGCAGCGTCGGACCGTCCAGCCGCTCCATCACGATGAACGGCTGCGGCGCATCGAAGCCGGCGGCCGCCACGAAGCGCGGCACGTGCGGCCCCGAGAGCCGCGGCATGATCATCTGCTCGACCTCGAAGCCGACGATCGCGGCCGGATCGTCGCCGTCGCGCACGCGCGGCAGCTTCATCACCATCGGCGTCGTGTCGCCCGCGCGCTCGACGCGCCACAGGCTCGCCATGCTGCCCGCGTGCAGGCGCTCGCAGAGCGTGAAACCGCCGATCTCCATGCCCTGCGCCAGCATCGCCGTCCCCGCTCGTCGCCACGGATCGATCATCGCGCGGCACCGGGCCGCCCGACTTGATGCGGATCAGGTGCGGATCAGGTGCATCGCGTGTGCAGGCTCAGGTGCCGCGCTCGAGCCGCAGCGCGAAGCGCTCCGGCAGGCCGGCGTCGACGATGCGGCGCGCCGCGCCCGCGTGGTCATAGGGCACCCGCCGCCATGTCAGCGTGCGGGCATCGGCGTCGAAGAGCGCCCAGCACGCGGCCGGATCGCCGTCGCGCGGCTGACCCGCGGACCCGACCACGGCGAGCCAGCGCCGGTGGCCCGGCACCGGGATCGGCTCGTCGGGCACCGGCCGGAATTCGCCGAGCTTGCCGACCGGCGACTGCGTCCACAGCGCGGGCTCGTGGACATGGCCGCAGAAGGTGATCGAC
>CAIUGQ010000019.1 GCA_903898725.1 uncultured Burkholderiales bacterium
CGCGCGAGGGCGGCACCGCGCGCGGTTCGACCGGCGGAGGCGCCTGACGCGCCACCGGCCCGCGCGGCGGCGCGTCGGGCCCGGTCGGGCGCAGGGGTACGCGCGGCGGCGCCGACGGCGGCGCGTCGAACAGCGGGAGCGTCAGTTGCAGCGCGGCGTCGCCCGCTGCACGGACGAGTTCACGGAGTAGCTTCATGCAGGGCGGGCGAAGAAGGTGGGGTGCTGCGGTAGGCGTGCGGGCTGATGCGGCGCATCTCGGCCTCGATCCAGCGCTCGACCTCGTCGTTGACCGCGTCGGGCTCGCGCCCCGCGGTCGGGATCGGCGGGCCGACCGAGACGACGACGCGTCCCGGCCGCTTGATGATCGGCTTCTTCGGCCAGCATTCGCCGGCATTGACCGCGATCGGCACGACCGGTGCGCCGGTCCGGATCGCCAGCCGCGCGCCACCGCTCTTGTACTTGCCCTGCGAGCCGACCCGCGTGCGCGTGCCTTCGGGGAACATGACGATCCAGCGACCTTCGTCGAGCTTGCGCTGTCCCTGGACGACCACCGACTCGAAGGCGTCGCGGCCCTGTCGGCGATCGATGTGGATCATCTTCAGCAGCCCGATGCCCCAGCCGAAGAAGGGGATCCAGAGCAGCTCGCGCTTGAACACGAAGCAGACCTCGCGCGGCAGCCACGACACGTAGAAGAAGGTCTCCCAGGTCGACTGGTGCTTCGAGAGGATCACCGCGGGGCCGTCGGGGAAGTTCTCCCGGCCGCGCACCTCCCAGCTGATGCCGCAGATCACGCGCGCCGCCCAGAGCACCATCTTCGTCCAGCCGATGGTGAACTGGTAGCGCAGGTGGAGCGGCAGCGGCGCGATCAGCAGGCAGCACAGCCCCCACGGCACCACGGTGACGGCCTGGAACAGCAGGAAGAGGGCGGTGCGCAGGGCGAGCATCGGCGGGGGCGTTCTGCGCGGCTCAGGGGGCGAGCTCGGCGGCAAGCGCCGAGAGGTCGGGCCGCACCACCGTGCCGGGCGGCAGCCGGTCTGCATCGAAGGTCGTGCAGCCGTGTCCGCTCAGCACCAGCACCGGGCGGCAGCCGGCGGCATGACCGGCCTCGAGGTCGGCGCAGGTGTCGGCGACCATCACCGTGTCGGCACCGGTCGCGCCCAGGCGCGCGAGCGCATCGGCGATCGAGGCGGCCGCGTGCTCGAGCCGCGCGGGCGCATCGGCCGGCGGCACGAAGACCACCGCGTCGACGTGACCGCCGGCGGCCTCGATCTCGTCGAGCAGTCGGCCGTGCATCGCGTTGAGTCCGGCCATGTCGGTCGCGCCGCGCGCCAGCGGGCCGCTGTCGGCCATCATCGCGACCCGCCAGCCGCCGTGCACGAGCCGTGCGATCGCGGCCGCGCTGCCCGGCAGCGACTGCCAGCCGCTGGCGCGCGCGGTCCGCCCGTCGGGGTCTCGCGCGACCACGCCGTCACGATCGACGATGAGGAGTTTCACGTCGCGCAGTGTAGCGGTCACGAGGCGAGTTTCGACAGGTCGGCAACGCGATTCATGAGTCGATGCAGCCCATCGAGCAGGGCGAGTCGATTGCCGCGCAGCCGCGGATCGTCCGCGTTGACCATCACGCCCTCGAAGAACGCGTCGACCGGCACCCGCAGCGAGGCGAGCGTCGTGAGCGCGCCTGCGTAGTCGAGGGCCGCGAGACGCGCCTCGGCGCGCGGTGCCGTCTCGGCGATCGCGGCATCGAGCGCGCGCTCGGCCGGCTCGGTCAGCAGCGCACGATCGAGCGCGACCCCCGTCGCCGCACCGTCGGCCTTGCGCAGCAGGTTACCGATGCGCTTGTTCGCCGCGGCGAGGCTCTGCGCCTCGGGCAGCGCGCGGAACGCGGCGATCGCGTCGAGGCGGGGCAGCACGCGGTCGAGGCGGTCGGCGTCCACCGCCAGCACCGCATCGATGTCGGCCGCCGGATGTCCCCGCTCGCGCAGCCAGCCGCGCAGGCGATCGACGACGAAGGCGTGGAGCGCGTCGGTGGCGGGCGTCACCGCCGGCACCTGGTCGAACTGCGCGAAGGCCAGATCGAGCAGACCGCGCAGCGTCGGGGCGCTCGCGGCGGCCGCAGTGGGTCGCTCGATCAGCATGCGGACCACGCCGAGCGCATGCCGACGCAGCGCGAACGGGTCGCGATCGCCGGTCGGCACCGATCCGATGCCCCAGATGCCGGCGAGGGTCTCGAGCTTGTCGGCGAGCGCGACGGCGGTGCCGGTCACGGTCGCAGGCAGCGCGTCGCCCGCGAAGCGCGGCTGGTAGTGCTCGGCGATCGCCTGGGCGATCTCGGCGGACTCGCCGTCGTGGATCGCGTAGTGCCGGCCCATCGAGCCCTGGAGCTCGGGGAACTCGCCGACCATGCCGGTCAGCAGGTCCGCCTTGGCGAGCAGCGCGGCACGGTCGGCGGCCTGCGGGTCGCCCCCGAGGGCGGAGGCGAGGTGACGCGCCAGCGCACGCACGCGCTCGGTGCGCTGGGCCTGCGTGCCGAGCTTGGCGTGATAGACCACCGCGCCGAGCTGCGGCGTGCGGTCGACCAGCCGCGTCTTCTTGTCCTGCTCGAAGAAGAAGCGCGCATCGGCGAGCCGCGGGCGCACGACGCGCTGGTTGCCGTCGACGATCAGCGACGGATCGGCGACCTCCATGTTCGAGACGATCAGGAAGCGGTGATCGAGCCGACCCTGCGCATCGAAGAGCGGGAAGTACTTCTGGTTGGTGCGCATCGTCAGGATCAGGCACTCCTGAGGCACCGCGAGGAACTCGCGCTCGAAGGCGCCGACGTAGACGGCCGGCCACTCGACCAGCGCGCAGACCTCGTCGAGCAGGGGCGTGACCTGCGACTCGTCGCCGAGCGACACGCCGAGCGATGCGGCCCGCTCGCGCAGCGCTGTCTCGATGCGCGAGCGCCGCTCGGCGAACGAGGCGACGACGCGGCCCCGCCCGGCCAGCAGCGACTCGTAGTCGTCGGCATGCGGCAGCTCGATGTCGGCCTCGCCCTGGAAGCGGTGGCCATGGGTCAGGCCGCCGGACTGCAGCCCGAGCACCGACGCCGGCACCACCTGCGCGCCGTGCAGCACGACCAGCCCGTGCGCCGGGCGCACGAAGCTCACGCTGGTGTGGCCGTCGGCGAGCTGGTACTGCATGACCTTGGGGATCGGCAGCTTCGCGAGCGCCTGCTCGATCAGCGGCTGGACCGCCTGCGCGAGCGTCGCACCCGGCGCGGTGCTCCGATGGAAGAAGCAGTCCTGCTTGCCATCGGTGGCCCGCACCAGGTCCTCGATGCGCGCGCCCTGCTTGTCGGCCCACTTGCGCAGCGCGAGCGTGGGTGCCCCCGACGCATCGAGCGCGACGGCGACCGACGGGCCCTTGACCTCGACCGCGCGGTCCTCGGCGCGCGCGCGCACGTCGGCCACGCGCACCGCCAGGCGGCGGGGCGTCGCGAAGGTGTCGACCGCGCCGCCCGCGGGCGCGAGGCCCTGGGCGCGCAGCCCGTCGACGATGGTGGCGGCGAAGGACTCGCCCAGGCGTGCGAGCGCCTTGGGCGGCAGTTCCTCGGTGAACAGTTCGATCAGCAGCGGCTGGTTCATCACGCGACCCTCCCCGCCCTCAGGCGACCCGGACGGCGGGGGCCGCCATCGGGAAGCCGAGCCGCTCGCGCGACGTGAAGTAGGCGTGCGCGACCGCGCGTGCCAGGGTGCGCACACGGCCGATGTAGCCGGCCCGTTCGGTCACCGAGATGGCGCCGCGCGCATCCAGCAGGTTGAAGGTGTGGCTGCACTTCATGACCATCTCGTAGGCCGGCAGCGCGAGCTCGGCGGCGATCAGCCGCTGCGCCTCGGCCTCGTACTCGTCGAAGTGCCGGAACAGCATGGGGGCGTTCGACTGCTCGAAGTTGTAGGTCGACTGCTCGACCTCGTTCTGGTGGTAGACGTCGCGGTACTTCACGCCGTCGGTCCACACGAGGTCGTAGACGCTCTCGACACGCTGCAGATACATCGCGAGCCGCTCGAGCCCGTAGGTGATCTCGCCGGTGATCGGCTGGCACTTGAGCGAGCCGACCTCCTGGAAGTAGGTGAACTGCGTGACCTCCATCCCGTTGAGCCACACCTCCCAGCCCAGCCCCCAGGCACCCAGCGTCGGCGACTCCCAGTCGTCCTCGACGAAGCGGATGTCGTTGCGCTCGGTGTCGATGCCGAGTGCACGCAGCGAGCCGAGGTAGAGCTCGAGGATGTCGGGCGGCGAGGGCTTGAGCACGACCTGGAACTGGTAGTAGTGCTGGAGCCGGTTGGGGTTGTCGCCGTAGCGGCCGTCCTTCGGGCGACGCGAGGGCTGCACGTACGCGGCGCGCCAGGGTTCGGGGCCGATCGCGCGCAGAAAGGTCGCGGTGTGGAAGGTGCCGGCGCCGACCTCCATGTCGTAGGGCTGGAGCAGCGCGCATCCCTGCCGGTCCCAGTACTCCTGCAGTCGCAGGATCAGGTGCTGAAAGCTGAGCATCGTGGTGTCGGGCCCCGCGCGGGGCGTCCGGCGGCTGGAGAGTAAACCGCGATTCTAGCGGCTTCGGGTCCGGCGGCCGGCGCGCGCAGTGCCGAGAGCGAGCGCGATCGCGGCCAGCGACAGCACGAGCGCGGGTGCGTTGCCCCAGCGCGTGAACGGCGTGAGGCCGGTCGTGCCCTGCACGCGCACGTCGAGCACGCCCGCGGTGTGCGGCTCGAGCGCGGCGATCACGCGTCCGCCGGCGTCGATCGCCGCGGTCATCCCGGTGTTCGTCGCGCGCAGCATCGGTCGCGCGGTCTCGAGCGAGCGCATGCGAGCGATGGCGAGGTGCTGGGGCAGTGCATGCGAGCGCCCGAACCAGGCGATGTTGCTGACGTTCGCGAGCACGGTCGCGCCCCGCTCGCCGGGCACGGCCAGGCGGATCTCCTCGCCGAACAGGTCCTCGTAGCAGACGTTGAAGGCGATCCGCTGGTCGCCGACCGTGAAGGTCGGCTGGACCGTCGCGCCGCGGGCGAAGTCGCCGAGCGGGATGGTCATCATGTCGACGAACCATCGGAAGCCGAAGGGCACGAACTCGCCGAAGGGCACCAGGTGATGCTTGTCGTAGCGCTGCGCGGCGTCCTGAGGGTCGAGCGCGATGCCCGGGCGCAGCATCAGCACGCTGTTGGCGAGCCGGACTTCGCCGCCCGCCGCGGCCGGCGGCACGAACGTCGGGACCCCGACCGCCACGGCATGACCGCGCGCCACGTGCTCGAGCATCGCCTGCGCGATCGGCTGCGGGGTCCGGTCGAAGGGCGCGGTCCAGGCGGTCTCGGGCATGACGGTCAGCGTGGCGGTGCCCTCGACGAAGCGCTGCGCGTAGTCGCGCATCGCCCCGAGCGTGCGGTCCGGCCGGAACTTCATGTCCTGCGCGACGTTGCCCTGGATGAGCCGCACCGACAGCGGTGCGCCGTGCGCGCGGGTCCAGGCGTCGCGCGGCACCGCGAGCGGGCCGACGACGAGGGCGATCGCGAGCACCGCTGCGGGCAGTGCTGCCCGCCCGCGCGTGGCGCCCGTGCCAGGCAGCAGCGTGGCCAGCAGCGCGGCGACCAGCGCCGCGGCCGCGCCGACGCCGAAGACGCCGACCAGCGGCGCCAGCCGGTCGAGCGGCCCGTCGAGCTGCGCGTAGCCCACCGCGAGCCAGGGAAAGCCGGTCATCACCCAGCCGCGCGCGAGTTCTCCGAGCGTCCAGGCACCGGCCAGTCCGAGCGCCCGCGCGAGCGGCGAGCGCGCGGCGCCGAAGCGGGCCATCAGCCCGACCGCGAGCGCCGGGTACAGCGACAGGTAGGCGGCGAACAGCACGACCGCCGCCGCCGCCATCGCGGCGGGCATGCCGCCGTAGTCGTGCATGCTCACGTAGAGCCACGCGAGCCCGGCGCCGAACCAGCCGAGTCCGAAGAGCAGGGCGAGGCCGGCCTGCGCAAGCGGCGAGCCGCCGCGCGCATCCACGCCTCTCAGCAGGCCGAAGAAGCCGGCGAGCGCCGCGAGCGCCAGCGCCCAGTGATCGAGCGGCGCGAAGCTCGCGGCATGAAGGAGGCCGAGCGCGAGTGCCGTCAGCGCGGCGGCCGCCCGCGTGCCGGCACCCGCACGCGAGGCGAACGGCGACGCCTCAGCGCGTCTCGTCGGGCGCGTCATCGGCCCGGGCCTCGACCCGCAGCAGCCGCACGGCGCGGGCGTCGGCCCGCAGCACGTCGACGCGCCATCGTCCGAGCACCACCGAGTCGCCGCGCCGCGGCACGCTGCCCAGCCGCTCGGCCACCAGGCCCCCGACGGTGTCGCTCTCGGCGTCGTCGAGCTCGGTGCCGAAGCGTTCGTTGAACTGCGCGATGGGCGTCAGCGCATGCACGCGCCAGCACGGCCCGTTCGGACCCGGCTCGAGTTCGACGACGTTGCCGGCGCTCTCGTCGAGGTCGAACTCGTCCTCGATCTCGCCGACGATCTGCTCGAGCACGTCCTCGATCGTGATCAGCCCGGACACGCCGCCGTACTCGTCGACGACGACCGCCAGGTGCTGCCGGTCCCTGCGGAAGTCTCGCAGCAGCACGTTCAGGCGCAGCGACTTCGGGATCATCGTCGCTCGGCGCAGCAGCGAGCGCACCGTGGTGCCGGGCGCCGCATAGAGCCGCAGCAGGTCCTTCGCGTGGAGGATGCCGATGACATTGTCCCGCTCGCCCTCGATCACGGGGAAGCGGGAGTGGGCGGTGCGGATCGCGAAGGCGACGATGTCGGCGGTCGACTGCGACACGTCGATCACGTCCATCTGCGAGCGCGGCACCATGATGTCGGAGGCCGAGAGCTCGGCGACCTGCAGGACGCCCTCGATCATCGACATCGCCTCGGCGTCGAGGAGGTCGCGTTCCTGGGATCGGCGCAGCAGCTCGAGGAGCTGCTCGCGGTCGTCGGGCGTGCGCAGCAGCATCGCCGACATGCGCTCGAGCAGGGAGGGGCGCGTCCGGCTCGCGGCGGGTTCTGACATCGGGGGAAGGGAGAGTCGGAACCGATCGAGGATACCGGAGTTGGAGGAGGCGACCAAGCTCGCTGGTGCCGTGCGCGACGGCACCGCGCCGGGGTCAGCGGTAGGGGTCGGCGATCCGGAAGCGCGCCAGGATCACGGTCTCGCGGGCCTCCATCTCCCGCGCCTCGGCGTCGTCCTCGTGGTCCATGCCCTGCGCGTGCAGCACGCCGTGGACCACCAGGTGGGCGAGGTGGTCCCGCAGCGGCTTGCGCTGTGCGCGCGCCTCGCGGATCAGCACCGGCAGGCAGATCACGATGTCGGCCTGCACCGGACCTCGGGCGCTCGAGCTGACCTCGTCACCCGCATCGTCGTAGGCGAAGGTGAGGACGTTCGTCGCATAGTCGCGGCCGCGGAACTGCGCGTTGAGCGCACGGCCCTCGCGGGTCCCCACGAAGCGCAGGGTCAGCGAGGCGTCGCGCTCGAGCGCTGCCCGTGCCCAGCGCCGCAGCTGCGAGCGGTCGGCCGGGCACTCGCCGGCGCGCGGCTCGTGCTGCACCGACAGGGCGAGGCGCGGGGCGCCTGGCCTAGTTCGGGTCGCGGGGCGCGTGGCGCTCGTAGGCATCGACGATGCGTGCGACCAGCGGGTGGCGGACCACGTCGCTGCTGTCGAACTCGGTGAAGGCGATGCCGCGGACGTCGCGCAGCACCCGCCGGGCCTCGATCAGACCCGAGGGCTGGCCGCGCGGCAGGTCCATCTGCGTCATGTCGCCGGTGACGACCGCGCGCGAGCCGAAGCCGATCCGGGTGAGGAACATCTTCATCTGCTCGGGCGTGGTGTTCTGCGCCTCGTCGAGGATGATGAAGGCGGTGTTCAGCGTGCGCCCGCGCATGTAGGCGAGCGGCGCGATCTCGATCGCCTGGCGCTCGAACATCTTCGCCACGCGCTCGAACCCCATCAGGTCGTAGAGCGCGTCGTAGAGCGGTCGCAGGTACGGATCGACCTTCTGCGCCAGGTCGCCCGGCAGGAACCCGAGCCGCTCGCCGGCCTCCACGGCGGGCCGCACCAGCACGATGCGCGAGACCTGTTCGCGCTCCAGCGCATCGACCGCGCAGGCCACGGCGAGATACGTTTTGCCGGTGCCCGCCGGGCCCACGCCGAAGGTGATGTCATGCGATTGAATCTGCCGCAGGTAATCCACCTGCCGCGGCGTGCGGCCGGTCAGATCCCCTTTGCGGGTGCGCAGGGCGGGCATGGTCGGCCCGGCTTCGGCGCGGTTGTGGATTTCCACCAGCCCGAGCTGGATGTCGTCGATGGTCAGGTGGTCCTCCGCGCGCTCATAAAAATGGCGCAGCGCGGTGGCGGTTTCGCGCACGGCGGCCGCGTCCCCGCGCAACGTGAAACGCTCGCCGCGACGGGCA
>CAIUGQ010000020.1 GCA_903898725.1 uncultured Burkholderiales bacterium
AGCACGATCGCCGCGAACGCGGTGAAGCCCGGTTCGGACTCGGCGGCGTCGGGCAGGCGGCCCGCCAGGCCCGGCGGCTGGTTCGCATCGGGCGCGGCGGTCGGCTCGCCCGGCGTGCGCGGGGCGAGATAGGCGCGGCGCGAGGACGCGTGCAGCGCATCCCATGCGCGGCGCGCGACGGCATCGCCGACATGCACCGTCGCGTCGGCCCACGCGCGCAGCTGCAGCTCGCGGTCGCGGTCGTGGAACACCAGGCAGGCGCGCGGCGCGGCGCGCAGCTGCGCGAGCTTGTGCGAGCGCGCGTCGCCGTGGACCTCGAGCGTCCAGTCGCGCGCATCGGCGCGCCGCAGCACGACGACACGTGCATCGGCCGCCGCGCGTTCCGGATCCCTCGAATCGACGCTCGCCAGCACCGGCCAGCGCCAGTCCTCGGGCGCGCGCCCCGCGGCGCGTTCGAGCAGCGACCAGGCGGCCGCTAGAATCGACGCGAGCGTCGCGTCGTCGCCGGGCACGAGGAAGGGTTCGGTGTGGGGCACGCGCGCAGTGTAGCCGTCGGCATGCGCCGGCCGCCCGATGACCGAACGAGGAGACGACATGAGCGCAGCGCAGCAGGGACTGGACGGCCGACTGGCCTGGGTGACCGGAGGCGGCACCGGCATCGGCCGTGCGACCGCGGAATGGCTGGCGCGCGCGGGCGCCGTCGTGGCCATCTCGGGACGCCGACTCGAGGAGCTCGAGAAGACCGCGGCCGAGCTCGGCGCGCAGGGCCTGAAGATCGTCGTGGCGCGTGCCGACGTGTCCGACCCGGCCTCGGTCGCCGAGGCGCACGCGGCCATCGTCGCCCGTCACGGCGCGGTCTCGGTGCTGGTGTGCGCGGCGGGCACCAACGTGCCCAACCGCAGCTGGAAGAAGCTCGCGCCCGAGGGGTTCGGCAAGGTCGTGCAGATCAACCTCGCCGGCGTCGCGAACGCGGTGCATGCGGTGCTGCCCGGCATGCGCGAGGCCGGCACCGGCACGATCGTCGTGGTCTCGTCGTTCGCCGGCTGGGCGTACAAGGACTTCCCCGGCGTGGCCTACAGCGCGAGCAAGGCCGCGCTCGATCCGCTGGTGCAGAGCCTGAACGACGAGGAGGGCGCCAACGGCATCCGGGCCTGCCACTTCTGCCCCGGCGAGGTCGCCACGCCCATCCTCAAGACCCGGCCGGTGCCGCCGTCGGACGAGGAGGTCGCGCGGATGCTGCGCACCGCCGACATCGCCGACGCGATCGGCTACGTCGTGACCGCACCGCCCCACGTGTGCCTGGCGGAGGTGGTGATCGCCCCGACCTGGAACCGCTTCTACATCGGCGGCGAGGACCTCAAGCGGCGCGCCTGAGGTGGGCGCCCGCCCGATCTCGCGCGGCACGGGCCTCGCGCTGATCGCCGGGATCGCGGTGCTGTTCGCGGCCAACCACGTCGCCGCGCGGCTGGCCTTCGACCACGGCACCAGCGTGGTCGCCGCGGTGCTGGTGCGCTCGGCGGTCACCGCGCTCGCGGTGGCCGCGCTGCTGCGCGCGACCGGCACGTCCTGGTCGCTCGCCGGGCCCACCCGTCGCCATGCGATCGTCATCGGCCTGGCGCTGTCGGTGCAGAGCGTGTGCCTGTACGCCTCGGTGGCACGCATTCCGGTGGCGCTGGCGCTGCTGACCTTCAACAGCTTTCCGGTCGTGCTCGCGCTGCTGTCGTGGGCCACCGGCGGCGAGCGGCCGACGCGGCGCACCGCGATCGCGATGCCGGTGATCCTCGCCGGGCTGGTGCTGGCGCTCGACGTGCCGGGCGTGCTGGCCTCGGGCGGGCGCTCGCTCGAGGACCCGGCGCGCTTCGCTGCCGGCGTGGGTTTCGGCCTTGCCGCCTCGCTCGCCTTCGGCACCGCGCTGCTGCTCACCACACGCTGGATGGGCGCGGTCGACGGTCGTGTGCGCACGCTGTGGTCGATGACGGTCGTGGCCGTCGTGGCGGCCGCGGGTGGCATGGCGATCGACGGCTTCGCCTGGCCCCGGGACCTGCCGGGCTGGACCGGCGTGGCGCTGCTGACCGTGCTCTACGGCACGGCGTTCACGTCGCTCTTCATCGTCATGCCCCGGCTGGGCGCGGTGAACTCGGCACCG
>CAIUGQ010000021.1 GCA_903898725.1 uncultured Burkholderiales bacterium
CCCAGACCGGTATCGTCAAATGGTTCAACGACGCCAAGGGCTTCGGCTTCATCAAGCCGGATAGCGGCGGCGAGGACCTGTTCGCCCACTTCAGCCAGATCGAAGGCAAAGGCTTCCGCTCGCTGGCCGAGAACCAGCGCGTCGAATTCGAGGTCACGCAGGGCCAGAAAGGTCCGCAGGCCAGCCGCATTCGCCCGATCTGATCGTCCCGCGCGCAAGACCGGCCCCAGGGTCGGACAGCGCGCGCCGCGATCCGCACGACAGGCCGCCCTCGGGCGGCCTGTTCGTTTTCCGGCGCCGTCTCAGAGCGGCGTCACGCTGCCGTTGTCGACCCGCACCTTCATGCCGGGGCGCACCGACGGGATCTGGTAGACGCGGATCACGCGGTCGATGCCGTCCTCGAAGCGCACCGAGACGTCCCAGGCGGTGACCGCGGCCGCCTGGGCGCCCGCCTGGGCGCCTGCCGTGCCGCCGACCGCCGCACCGACGCCGGTGGCGATGGTGCGGCCGGTGCCGCCGCCGAAGAGGCTGCCGATCATGCCGCCGACGACTGCGCCGCCGATCGAGCCGGCGAGCCCGCCGCCCTGGCTCGCCTCGCGGATCTCGGAGATGGCGTTGACGGTGCCGGTACCGACCACGCCGGCGCCGGGCGGTGCGCTCGCGCAGGCGGCGAGCAGGGCGGCACACAGCAGGGCGACGATTCGGGCGAGGGTGCGCTTCATGGTGTCTCCGGTCGTGTCGGGGGGCCTCGGCGGCAAGGGCGGGGGCGCAGGCGGCCGGGCGGGTCGATTCTAGCCCGCCCCGCGAGGCGTCCTTCCCGGGTGTCGACCCGGTGGACAGCCGGCGCGCCGCGCGTTCCGTCCGCCGATGCCGCGCGACAGCCGCAAGGACTCGCGGCGGCGATCCGGATCGGGGACACTCGGTGCCTCGTCCTCCTGCCCCCCGTGTCCCCATGCCCGCTCTCCACGACCTGTCCGCCGCAGAACTCTCGGTCGCCTACGGCCGCCGCGACCTGTCACCGGTGGAGGTCGCCGAGGCGGTGCTCGCGCGCATCGAGGCCTGCGAGCCGCGGGTCAACGCCATGTTCATCGTCTCGCGCGATGCGGCGCTCGCAGCCGCGCGCGAGGCCGAGCGCCGCTGGCGTGCGGGGGCCGCCGTCTCGCCGATCGACGGCGTGCCGATCACGCTCAAGGAGAACCTGTACACCCGCGGCGACCCGGCCCCGATCGGGACCGCCGCCGGCAGCCTGGCGCCCAGGGAGGTCGACTCGCCGGTCGCCGCCCGCGTGCGCGAGGCGGGCTGCGTGATCGTCGGCAAGACCACCATGCCCGACTTCGGGATGCTGTCCTCCGGTACCTCGTCGCTGCACGGCATCACACGCAATCCCTGGCGGCTGGACCGCAATCCGGCGGGGTCCTCGTCGGGCGCGGCCGCGGCGGCGGCCGCCGGCTACGGTCCGCTGCATGTCGGCACCGACATCGGCGGCTCGGTGCGGCTGCCGTGCACGCATACCGGCCTCTTCGGCCTGAAGCCGAGCACCGGGCGCATCCCGATCGACCCGCCCTACACGGGGCGGGTGGCGGGCCCGATGACCCGGACCGCGCGCGATGCGGCGATGCTGATGGAGGCCATCACGCGGCCGGACGTGCGCGACTGGATGTCGCTGCCCTACCAGCCGATCGACTACGCGGCGCAGCTCGACGGGCTGTCGGTGCGCGGTGTGCGGATCGGCCTGATGCTCGACATGAAGGCGGGCCTGCCGGTCGACCCCGAAGTCCGCGCGAACTGCGAGGCGGCGGCGCGTGCGCTCGCCAACGCGGGCGCGATCGTCGAGCCGGCCGACACCTTCATGACGCCGGCGATGCTCGACGGCATGTGCGCGTTCTTCGAGGCGCGTTCGAACCTCGATCTGGCGGCGATGACGGACGCGCAGCGCGCGGCCGTGCTGCCCTTCGTCGTCGAGTGGGCGACCTGGCGCGCGTCCGCCTTCACCGGCCGCGACGTGATGGCGGGCTACGGTCAGGTGATGGCGATGCGCGAGGCCGCGGTCCGCGCGGTCGGCGCCTTCGACTACGTGCTCTCGCCGGTCTCGCCGGTGCCGCCGTACGCGGCCGAGCTGCATTCGCCGAACGAGGACCCGCACCGGGCGCTCGAGCACATCGCGTTCACGGTCGCCTACAACATGAGCGATCAGCCCGCTGCGTCGGTCAACTGGGGGTACACCTCGGACGGCCTGCCGATCGGCGTGCAGCTCGTCGGCCAGCGCTTCGACGACCTCGGCACGATGCGGCTCGCGCGGGCCGTGGAGCTGCTGCGACCGGCGCAGAAGCCCTGGCCGAATCCCTGAGGCGGGCGGCTGGCTCGCCGGCCGGCCGACCTGCCTGTCGCCGGATGGCCGGCCGAAGCTCGGATCGCGGCGGTGACGGTCGCGGCGATACACTGCCGCGACACGCGCAGGAATAAAGGAGGCGGCTCGCATGACCTCGGACACCGATCGCATCGTCTCGCGCTTCGGCGCGCGCAGCACCGCGCTGGAGGTGGTCGAGGGCATCGACCTCGGCGGGCGTCACGCGCTGGTCACCGGCGCGGCGGGCGGTGTCGGGGCCGAGACCGTGCGCGCGCTGGCCGCCGCCGGCGCACAGGTCACGCTGGCGGTGCGTCGCCGCGAGCAGGGCGAGGCGCTCGCCCAGCGACTGCGCGCCGAGCGGCCCGGCGTCCGGCTGCAGGTCGCGACGCTCGACCTCGCCGACCCGGCAGGCGTGGCGCGCTTCGCCCGCGACTGGTTGGCCGGCGGCCAGCCGCTGCACCTGCTGGTCGCCAACGCCGCGATCATGGCCTGCCCGTTCGCGCAGACGCCGCAGGGCTGGGAGTCGCAGTTCGCGACCAACCACCTCGGCCACTTCGCGCTGGTGCGCGGCCTGCTGCCCGCGCTGCTCGCGGCGGCGCCGGCCCGCGTGGTGGCGGTGAGCTCGATCGGGCACAAGCGCTCGCCGATCGTGTTCGACGACCTGCACTTCGAGCGACGTCCCTACGACAAGTGGAGCGCCTACGGGCAGTCGAAGACCGCGAACGCGCTGATGGCGGTCGGGCTGCACCTGCGTCACGCCGGCGACGGGCTCACCGCGAACGCGCTGCATCCGGGCGGCATCATGACCGGGCTGCAGCAGCACCTGAGCCTCGACGAGCAGCGCGCGATGGGCTGGCTCGACGCCGAGGACCGGCCGCTGTCGATCTTCAAGTCGGTCGAGCAGGGGGCCGCGACCAGCGTCTGGGCCGCCACCGCGCCCGAGCTCGAGGGGCGCGGCGGCCGCTACCTCGAGGACTGCAGCGAGGGGCTGCCGGCCACGCCCGGCGACCGGATCTCGGGCTGGGCGCCGCATGTGCGCGACCCGGAGGCGGCGCAGCGTCTGTGGGACGTGTCGGAGCGGCTGCTCGAGGCGGCCTGACGGGGCGGCCCGGGGCTCAGGCCGCCGGCCGGCGCCGGTACAGGCCCCAGCCCTTCATCGACATGACGACCGTGCCGTCGGCACGCAGCACGTCCCAGTGGAAGCGCAGCATGCCGCGGTCGGGCTTGGACTGCGAGGGGCGCGATTCCAGGACGGTCGCGCGCATGCGCAGCCGGTCGCCCGGGCGCACCGGCGCGAGCCAGCGCAGCTCGTCGATGCCGGGCGAGCCCATGCTCGCCAGCGGCGAGATGTAGTGGTCGACCATCATGCGCATCGCGCACGACGCGGTCATCCAGCCGCTGGCGATCAGGCCGCCGTAGATCGTGCCGCGGGCGGCCTCGGCGTCGATGTGGAAGGGCTGCGGGTCGTAGCGGGTCGCGAACCCGACGACCTCCTCCTCGGTGATCGGGCAGTCGCCGAAGTCGGCGACCTCCCCGACGGGGTAGTCCTCGAAGTAGCGCTCGGCGAACGGAACGAACGGGGTCGGTGCGGCTGCAGGGGGCAAGGCGGGGGCTCCGGGGTATCCGACCTACAATAGCCGCGACCGCCGAACCGGGCAATTCCGGCCCCACGATGCTCGATCCGAACTACATCCGCGACCGCATCCGAACCGTTCCCGACTGGCCGCAGCCGGGGGTGATGTTCCGCGACATCACGCCGCTGCTGCAGGATCCGAAGACGCTGCGGGTGCTGGTCGACCTGTTCGTGCACCGGTACATGGACCGCGAGCTCGACCTGGTCGCCGGCATCGATGCCCGCGGGTTCATCCTCGGCTCGATCGTGGCCTACGAGCTGAACCTGGGCTTCGTGCCGATCCGCAAGAAGGGCAAGCTGCCGTTCACCACGGTCGAGGAGTCCTACGAGCTCGAGTACGGCAGCGCCGCGGTCGAGCTGCATGCCGACGCATGCAAGCCGGGCGACCGGGTGCTGCTGATCGACGACCTGATCGCCACCGGCGGCACGATGATGGCCGGGAAGAAGCTGATCGAGCGGCTCGGCGGCCTCGTCGTCGAGGGCGCCGCGATCGTCGACCTGCCGGAGCTCGGCGGCTCGAAGCGGCTGCGCGACGCGGGGCTGGTGCTGCACACGCTCCTCGATTTCGGCGGGCACTGAACGGGGATCGCATGGGCAGGATGACGTTCTGGTTCGAATACGCGAGCACGTACACCTGGCTCTCGGTGTCGCGGCTGCCGAAGCTGGCCGAGGCCGCCGGTGTGCAGGTCGAGTGGCGGCCCTTCCTGCTCGCCCCGATCCTCAAGCATCAGGTCGGGATGGAGCGCGGCCCGTTCCTCGGCCATGCCCCGAAGCTCAAGTACATGTGGCGCGACCTCGAGCGGCGCGCGGCGGTCCACGGCGTGCCGTACCGCAAGCCCTCGGTCTATCCGCCGAACACGCTGCTGACCGCCCGCGTCGGCACCCTGGCCTCGGCGCAGGGCTGGTCGGAGGCGTTCACGCGCGAAGTGTTCCGGCTGCACTGGACCGAGGACGTCGCGATCGGCACTGACGAGAACCTCAAGCGGGCGCTGGCTGCCCTGGACCGGGACCCGGAGCAGACGATCGTCGCCGCCCAGTCGGACTCGACCAAGCAGCTGCTGCGCGCGATCACCGATGCGGCCGAGGCGCTGGGCGTGTTCGGTTCGCCCACCTTCACCATCGGTGACGAGCTGTTCTGGGGGGACGACCGGCTGGAGGATGCGCTGGCCTTCGCGGTTGCCCGTGCGCCCGGCAGCACGGCGTCGGGCGCGGGTACCGCTGCGCCGGGCGCGGCGGCGGCGTCGCCGGCGCCCTGAGCGGCAGGGCCCGGCCTCACGCCACGGCGGACCGACCGACACGCAGGCTGCGATGCGCATCGACAAGTGGCTCTGGGCCGCACGCTTCTTCAAGACGCGCGGGCTCGCGCAGGACGCGATCGAGGGCGCACGCGTGCTCGTCGAGGGCGAGCGCGTGAAGACCGCCCGGACGCTGCGGGTCGGGGAGACCGTGACCGTACGGGTCGGCGATGTCGTCCGGGTGGTGGCCGTTCGAGGCCTGTCCGAGCAGCGCGGGCCGGCGGCGGTCGCCCAGCAGCTCTACGAGGAGACCGCCGAGAGCCTCGTGGCGCGGGAGGCCGAGCGCGAGCGGCGCCGGCTGTTCTCCGAGCCGGCCCATGCCATCGAAGGCCGTCCGACCAAGCGCGACCGGCGGGTGCTGGACCGCGCGAAGGGGGCGGTGTGAGGCCGTCGCGTCCTGTCCCCGCGTGCGCAGAGCCCGATGCCGGAGTCGCCGCGGCGCGGCATCAGGCAGATCGTGGGGCGCGCCCTGAGGCCCGTCCTGAAGCCCGTCCTGAAGCCCGCCATGAAGCCGGTCATGAGTCCCGTCATGAGTCCCGTCGTGATGCCCTGCGTGCGGCCGTCGCCGCAGCGGTCCTCGCCGCGGCACCGCGGGCGCGCGCCGCGCCGATTCCTGCGCCGCTGCTGGGGGCGCTGCGGGCGGGCGGCTGCGTGATCCTGCTGCGACATGCGCAGACCGATCCCGGCATCGGTGATCCGCCGGGCTTTCGGCTCGATGCCTGCGGCACGCAGCGCAACCTCTCGGCCGAGGGGCGGACCCAGGCGGAGCGCATCGGGCGTGTGCTGAGCGAGGCGGGCGTGACGCTCGGACCGGTGCGCAGCAGCCGCTGGTGCCGCTGCATCGACACCGCCCGCCTGCTGGCCGGACGGGTCGAGCCGTGGCCGGCGCTCGACTCGTTCTTCGGGGGTCGCGAGACAGAAGTCGTACAAACGGCTGCGGTACGTGAGTGGGCACTGGCTTTCTCCGGTCCCGGCACGGCGCTGCTTGTCACACACCAGGTGAACATGACCGCACTGACCGGCGAATGGGCCGGAATGGGCGAGGCCCTGGTGCTGCGTGCCGCGAACGGGGCACTGACCGTGGTCGGACGCTTCGCGGCCTGAGGGGTCGGCCCGCTGTTGCATACAAGGGGCGGCGGCCGGTGCCACCGGTCGCGTCAGGCCTGGCCGCTGCGCTCGCGCTGGGTCTGCGCCTTGGGCAGGCGCAGCAGGACCTTCAGGCCGCGCGGCTGCATCGTCATGCCCATCAGCTCGCCGACCGGTTCGCCCGTGGGCTCCAGGTCGAAGGCCGCCAGGGTGGTGGTCAGCACCATCTTGGCCTCGAGCAGCGCGAGGTAGCGCCCGGGACAGAACCTCGGTCCGCCGCCGAAAGGCATGAACGCCCGCCGCCCGCCGCCGCCGACGGGGGCGCTCTGCGAGCCCGCGCCGCTCGCCGCGGCCTCGCCGGCCAGCCAACGCTGCGGCCGGAAGGCCTCCGGATCGCTGAAGTGCCTGGGGTCGGTCGCCGGGGGCCGCTTGAGGATGCAGACCAGGGTGCGGGGCGGGATGCGGGTCCCCAGCAGGACGGTCTCGCGGACCGCGGTGAACATGTTGAGCGGGGCGACCGGCTTGAGGCGCAGCGCCTCGAGCACCACGCCCTCGATCAGCGGCAGGCCGCGGGTGCTGTCGAACTCCTGCAGCGAGACCGACCGCGAGCCCGTCTCGCGCTCGGCGCTCAGCGCCTCGATCGCCTCGGTCCGCGCGGCGCGCCTGACCTCCGGGTGCAGCGACAGCAGGTGCAGCGCCCAGGCGATGGTGTTCGCGGTGGTGTCCTCGCCGGCCAGCAGCAGGGTCATCACGTTGCCGCGCAGTTCGGCGTCCGACAGGGTCGCATCGGCGTTGGCCGCCAGCAGCGCCTGCAGCAGGTTCTGCGGCGACTGCCGCAGCCCGGGCTGCTGGGCCATCTGGATGCGGGCGGTCGCGATGAACCCCTGCACCGCCCGGCCGGCCACCTCGAGCGAGCGCTCGATCTCGCGGTCGCTGCGGCTGCGGAACCAGCGCCAGGTCGGCCACAGCGCGTTGATGCGCCGGGCGATGCCCGTGAAGATCCGGTCGAGATGGGGCTGCAGGGGGTCGGCGTCGTCCCGTGAAAGGGTGTCGACGTCCGTGCCGAACGCGAGCGAACAGGTCACGTCGACGGTGTAGCGGGTGAGCTCGGCCCGCAGGTCGACCGGCGCACCGGCGGTCGCCGCGGCCAGCCACCGGGCATGCAGCCGTTCGGTCGCGGTCACGACCGTCGGGAAGAAGCGGCGCAGGTGGGCGGGGTCCAGGGCCCGCATCACCAGCGGGCGCTGCCGGCGCCAGTCGTCGCCCTCGGCGGAGAACAGGCCGTCGATCCCCATCTCCCGGAAGATCGGCCGCACCGCGAAATGCCGGCGGAAGTCGTGCGGGCGCTCGCGCAGCACCGACATCATCGCGTCGGCCTCGGACACCACCACGACCGCCTGCGGGCCGAGCCTGAACCGGTAGATCTGACCGTGCTCGCGGGCCCACTGCTCGAGGATCAGGTGGGCGCGCGAGGCGTCCCAGTGGTGCAGGGAGCCGATCAGGGGCAGGCCGCGCGGGCCCGGCAGCGCGCCGATCTCCCGGAGCGGGGCGGCGCCATCGGCATCCGGGCCGGCCGCGGGACCGACAACGGGGTCGGCATCGGCGTCCGGACGGACAGCGGCGGGGGGACCGGAGGGAGGTGCGGTTGGCGGGGTCATCGGGTGCGACGCTCTATGCCCATTGTGCAACGGGACGCGCGGGTTCGTCTCCGAAGGGGATGCAGGTTCCAGGCCCGCCCTGTCCCGAGGGGTCGCAGCGGTCGCGCAACGGGTCGCCCCGCTCAGGACGTCGCTTCTGCCGCTCGTCCTGTCCGAGACGGACGCCGCTCAAGCCCATGCGGAGGATGGCCGAACTGTCTCCCTGAAGTCTGCCGTGGCTGGTCATTGGTCGGTCGACCGCAGGGGTGATGCACCGCCGGATCGCCACCGGTGGTCTGCCGACCGGAACAAGACCATGTCATTTCGCTGCACCGCACCGAGCCTCGATCCGCCGCACCCGTGGCCGCACCGCCTGCGTCCCGTCGCGGCGGCCGTGATCGTCGCGTTCGCGTTCGCGGGCGCGCTCGATGCCACGGCGCAGTCGGCAGCGACCCCGGCGAAAGCCCCGGCAGCGGCGCCTGCAGCCGCGTCTGCCACCACGCCGTCCGCCGCGGTACCCTCGACGTCCGGCACGTCCGCCCCGGCACCATCCGGCGCCGTCGTGGTGCCGGATCCTGCCGCCCTGGTCGTGCCCACGCTCGCCGAGCTCGCCGGTCGGGCGGTGCTCGACCTCAAGGACGACCTCGGCGCCGCCGGCGCATTCGACCGCCTCGGCACGGCGGGGGTGGAGCAGACCGTCGAACGGGCTCTGGCCGGCAGCTTCGACGTGGCGGCCACCGCCGCTCGCACCCAGGCGCAGCGCGAGCTCGTCGATGTCGCGCGCGGCGGCCTGCTGCCCAAGCTCGACCTGCGTGCCAATACCGGCCGCGAGCTGTCGAAGCCCGGTTCCGTGATCGACGAGGCGACCGGCTCGCCGGTGTCGCGCTCGCTGCACAGCCGCGACGACACCGCACTGGTGTTCCGACAGGCCGTCTGGGACGGCCCGGCCGCCGGCGAATTCGCACGTCAGCGCGCGCTGTACCAGGCGGCCCTCGCCAGTCTCGGCTCGGCCCGCGACCAGCTCGCGCTCGATGCCGCCAGCGCCCACCTCGACCTGGTCCAGTACCGGCTGCAGCTGCAGTTCGCCCGCGACTACCGGATCGGCCTGGAGAAGCTCTACGCGTTCGTCGAGCGTCGTTCGCAGGGCGGTGGCTCGAGCGCCGCCGAGGCCGAGCGCGTGAAGGCCCGCGCGATCAACGCCCGCTCCACCGTCATCGAGGCGCAGGGCGCGCTCGAATCGGCACTGGTCACCTACCGTCGCCTGGTCGGTGGCGTGCCCGAGGCGGTGCGTACCGACGATGCAGGCAGCGCGCGCGACCTGCCGGCACTCGATGCCGCCCTCGTCCGTGCCAAGACGGGCAACCCGCAGATCGTGCAGCTGCGCGAGACGCTGACGTCGATCGAGGCGGAAGAGCGTGCCGCGCGCACCAAGCTGTATCCGAAGTTCGAGATCGAGGTCGGCAACTTCCGCACGACCAACGCGGGCGGCCGACCGGGCACGACCGACGACACGCGCGCGATGTTCGTGATGAACTGGAACTTCCTGTCCGGCGGCGCCGACCTCGCCCAGCTGCGCGCGGTCAAGGCCCGCGAGGACGAGACGAAGTTCAGGATCCTCGACGTCGAGCGCAGGCTCGACGAGGCGCTGCGCGTCACCTACAACACGCTCGACGCGGTCACGCAGCGCGCGGCCGCCGTGCGCGACGAGATGATCTCGAACCAGCGCGTGGTCGCCGCGTTCGAGGAGCAGCTCGTGCTCGCGAACCGTCCGCTGCTCGACGTGCTCGACGCGCAGCAGCGCCTCTTCCAGAGCCGGGCCGAGCTGCTGCGCCTGACCGCGCTGCAGGCCAACCTGTCGCTGCAGGTGCGCCGCCAGCTCGGCGGGCTGGCACCGGCGGGTCCGGGGTTCCGCGAGGCGCCGCCGACGCGCAGCGAGGGCTACAACATTCCCTCCCTGCCCGCCGCAGGCCGGACGGGGCGCTGAGATGGAAGGCGGCAAGGAAACCAACTACTGGCCGGGCTTCGTCGACGCGCTCGCCAACGTCGTCGTGACGATGGTGTTCGTGCTGGTGGTGTTCGTGATCGCGCTGCTCTACTTCGCGCAGAACAAGGCGAAGGAGGCGGGCGCCACCGCGGCCGCGCAGGCCGAGGCCAAGGCGGCGCAGGCGGAGGCCAAGGCCGCCGGCGCCGCCGCCGGTGCGCAGGCAGGCGGCGCGACACCCGCGACTGCAGCGCAGGTGGCCGCGGCCGCCGCC
>CAIUGQ010000022.1 GCA_903898725.1 uncultured Burkholderiales bacterium
CGCACGCTGAGGCGACGCGCCCTCAGGGCACCAGCACCGTCGCGCCGGTGGTCCTGCGCCCTTCCAGCGCACGATGCGCCTCGCCCGCGTCGGCCAGCGCGAAGGTCTGCCGCGGCTCGCCGACGATCCGCCCCGCGAGCACGTGCTCGAAGAGCTCCGCCGCCATCTCGAGCATCTTCGCGCGCGGCGTCGCGTAGTGGACCATCGCCGGGCGCGTGACCCAGATCGAGCCCTTGCGCGCGAGCAGCGCGGTGTCGATCACCACCGGACCGGAGCTGGTGCCGTTGCTCACCAGCGAGCCGCGCACCTGCAGGCTGTCGAGGGAGGCCATCAGCGTGTCCTTGCCCACCGAGTCGTAGACCACCGGCACGCCGCGGCCGTCGGTGAGCTCGCGGACCCGCTTCGCGATGTCCTCGCGCGTGCTGACGATGGTGTGCGTGCAGCCGTGCGCGCGCGCGATCTCGGCCTTCTCGTCGGTGCTGACCGTGCCGATCATCGTGACGCCCAGCGCGCGCGCCCACTGGCAGGCGACCAGGCCCACGCCGCCTGCGGCCGCGTGGTACAGGATCGTCTCGCCGCCGTGCAGCGGGTACACCTGGCGGAACAGGTACTGCGCGGTCAGGCCCTTCATCATCAGCGCCGACGCGCTGAGGTCGGAGACGCCGTCGGGCAGCGGGATCAGCACCTCGGCGGGCATGACGCGCACATCCGAGTACGCGCCCTGCGGGCCGAGCAGGTAGCCGACGCGGTCGCCGGGCCGCAGGTCGACGACGCCCGGCCCCACCGCCTCGACCACGCCGACCGCGTCGCTGCCCAGGCCGTTGGGAAGCTCGAGCGGATAGCGTCCGGTGCGGAAGTCGACGTCGATGACGTTCACCGCAACGTAGGTATGGCGGACCCGGGCCTGGCCGGGGCCGGGGTCGCCGACCTCGGCCTCCTCCAGCCGCAGCACCTCGGGCCCCCCGATGTGATCGAAACGGATGACGCGTGCCATGGAGCGCTCCTGCGCGACGGGGCTCAGGCGACCTGACGCAGGACGGCGCGCGGGTCGGAGCGTTTGAGGAAGCCCTGGTTCGCACCCGGGCGGTTCGGTGCGAAGCCGTTCGCCGCGAGCGAGGCCTCGACCGTATCGTAGAAGGTGCCGATCTTCAGGATCGCGCGGGCGGAGCGGCCGTCGGCCACCTTGCGGCCGAACTCCTCCGAGATGCGCACCAGCTGCCGGATCTGCTCGACGGTGCTCATCTTCGCGCTGCGGTCCTGTGTCCACAGGTTGTCCTCGATGCCGCAGCGCACGTGCAGGCCCATCGCGATGCCCATCATGTTGACCGGCAGCACGTTGCGCATCGAGCTCTCGACGGTGAGCATCGCGCCCTCGGGCATCGCCCGCAGGAAGTTCGCCAGGTTGTAGACGTTCGGCGCGTCCATGCCGCCGCTGATGGCGACCCAGTTCAGCACCAGCGGGCCCTTGTAGACGCCGCGGCGCATCAGCCGCTCGACGCTCTCGAAGCTGTTCAGGTTGTAGCACTGGAACGCGCTCTGGATGCCGGCCGCATTCAGCCTGCGGATGTGCTCCTCGACCCAGTCGGGGTTCGCCGGGACCACCATCTCGCGGTAGGCGCGGTAACCCTCGGGCGTGGCCATCGAGGTGCCGGCGATGTCC
>CAIUGQ010000023.1 GCA_903898725.1 uncultured Burkholderiales bacterium
CGGCGTCGCGCTCGCCGCGCTGATCCCGGATTCGCCGCGGATCGCGTTCATCGGCGTGCTGGCGATCATGGCCCTGATCGGTCCGTTGCTCGCCGCGCGGGCGGCGCTCGGCGCCGCGCTCGCCGCGGGCGTGGTGGCCATCGTCGGACGCGGCTGGCCGTGGCGGATGGGCATGTTCGCCGCGATCGCGGCCGGCATCGTGGCGGCAGTGCTGCTGTCGCGGCGTGCGGCCCCGGCCCCTGCCTCGGCCCCTGCATCCGGGCAGACCCAGCGATGACGCTCGCCGACGGCTACGCCTGGGCGGCGATCGGCGGGCTGGTGGTCGTGGTCTTCGTCACCCGCAACGTGTTCATGGCGCTGCCGCGACGCCTGCATCCGAGCGGCACGCTCGAGCGCGCGCTGCGGGTCGCGCCGCTCGCCGCGCTGGTGGCGCTCACCGTGCCGGCCGCCGCCGAGGCGTGGCTGGCGCCGGGCGCGGGCTGGCTCGAGGTCTGGCAGGACGGGCGGCTGCCGGCAGCGGTCGTCACCCTCGCGGTCGCCCGCGCGGCCGGCACGCCGTTTCCGGGGCTGGCCGCCGGCGTCGCCGTCCTGCTGGCCATCGGCGGACTCGGATGAGCGACGCGCCGGACGCGCCGCAGCCCGCGGGGACCGGCGAGCGGCCGCGCCCGGCCTCGCTGACCGAACTGTTCCTCGTCTTCAGCGCGCTCGCGCTGCGCGGCTTCGGCGGCGTGCTGCCCTGGGCGCAGCGCGTGCTGGTCGACGACCGCGGCTGGCTGACTCGCGAGGAGTTCGTCGAGATGCTGGCGTTCGGCCAGCTGCTGCCGGGACCGAACGTGTGCAACGTCGCGCTGATGGTCGGCGACCGGTGGTTCGGCTGGCGGGGCGCGGTGGCCGCCCTGGGCGGCATGCTCGCCGCACCCTGTGTCGTGGTGCTCGCGCTGGCCATGCTCTACGGACAGCTGGCCGACGATCCGGTCGCGCGACGTGCGCTGATCGGCATGGGGGCGGTGGCCGGCGGCATGATCCTCGGCACCGCGCTCAGGCTGGCGTCGACCCAGCGCGGGCGCCGGCCGTGGCTCGTCGTGGGCGCACTCGCGTTCGTCGCCGTCGCGCTGCTGCGCCTGAAGCTCGCCTGGGTGGTGCTGGTGCTCGGGCCGCCCGCTGTCCTCGCCGCATGGTTCGCGAACCGGCGACGTGCCGACGGAGGCGGACGGTGAGCGGCACGGACCTCCTCGATCTGTTCACGCACTTCGCGTCGCTGTCGCTGCTGGCGATCGGCGGCGCGCTCGCCGTCTCGCCCGAGATGAACCGCTACCTCGTCGACGAGCGCGGCTGGCTGACGACCTCGCAGTTCAACGACTCGATCGCCATCGCGCAGGCCGCGCCGGGGCCCAACATCCTGTTCGTCACGCTGATCGGCTGGCAGCTCGGCGGCGTCGCCGGGGCGCTCGCCACCACCGTCGGCCAGCTGCTGCCCTCCAGCCTCGTGACCCTCGCGTGCTGGCGCTGGAAGAACGCCCGCGAGGACGCGCCGCTGGTGGCCGCGATCCGGCTCGGCCTGTCGCCGCTCGCGATCGGCCTGACGGCTTCAGCGGGCTGGGTGATCGCCTCCGGTGCCAACGGCACCGACCCCGCGCTCTGGGAGATGACCGCGATCGCCGCGCTCGTGGTCTGGCGGACCCGGCTCAACCTGCTGTGGCTGGTCGGTGCAGGCGCGCTCCTCGGGGCGCTGGGCGTCGTCGGCTGAGGGGCGCCGGCCGGCCCGCCGACACCGTCGGGTCATGTGGTGATGGCATGATGCTGTCCTCCGCCCCCCTCACTCCTCGGAGCGCTCCATGAACACCGTCTTCGTCGACGGCCAGGAAGGCACCACCGGCCTGCAGATCCGTGAACGGCTCGCCTCGCACGGCGGCGTGCGCGTGCTCGAGATCGAGCCGGATCGCCGCAAGGACGCGGCCCGGCGTGCCGAACTGATCAACGATGCCGACGTGGTGTTCCTGTGCCTGCCCGACGTGGCGGCCCGCGAAGCGGTCGCGCTCATCGAGCCGTCCAACACCCGCACCCGCGTGATCGACGCGAGCACCGCGCACCGCGTCGCCGAGGGCTGGACCTTCGGCCTGCCGGAGCTCAGCCCCGCGCAGCGCGCCGCGATCCGCGACTCGCGCCGCGTGGCCAACCCCGGCTGCCATGCCGCCGGCTTCATCCTGGCGCTCGCGCCGCTGGTCGCCACCGGCGTCGTGCCGCGCGACTACCCCGTCGCCTGCCATTCGCTGACCGGGTACTCGGGCGGCGGCAAGTCGATGATCGCCGAGTACGAGGGCGCCCGCGAGTCGCGCAGCCTCGATGCCGCGCGGATGTACGGCCTCGGCCTCGTGCACAAGCACCTGCCCGAGATGCGCGCCTACACCGGCCTCGCGCACGCACCCGTGTTCGTGCCGATCGTCGACAACTTCTACAAGGGCATGGCGGTCGCGGTGCCGCTGCACCTTCGCCTGCTCGCACCCGGCACCAATCGCGCGCGCATCCACGACGTCCTGTCCGCGCACTACGCGGGCGAGCGCTTCGTGCGTGTGCTGCCGCTCGACGACGAGACCGCCACCGACCGCGGCTTCTTCGACGCGCTCGCCGCGAACGACACCAACCGCAACGACGTGGTGGTGTTCGGCAACGACGAGCGCGTGGTGGTCGTCTCACGGCTCGACAACCTCGGCAAGGGCGCCTCGGGGTCGGCGGTGCAGTGCATGAACCTGATGCTGGGGTTCGACGAGGGGACGGCGCTGGTGGGGTGAGGGCGGCGGAGGGCGCGGCGGGCTGGAGTCAGGGCCCTCCGCGTGCCTTGATCCGCTTGTATCCCCCGACCGCTACCCAACCGCCTCATCGGCCCCCAGCACGGCCGCCCACAGCCCCCGCACCGCCTCGCGCTGCGCCGCGACCGAAGCCGGCTCGACCCGCGCATAGCGCGAGTCGTTCAGCCGCAGCACGTGCTGCAGCCTGCGGAAGTCGCGATAGGCCTGCGCGACGTCGGCCGCGGCCTGCGGGTCGAGCAGGCCCGCGCGCGCAGCGCGCTCGAGCAGCGCGATGTTGCCGGCGTCGTCGATCAGCTGGGGATGGACGTGGGCATGGGCGAGCACCAGGTACTGGACGAGGAACTCGATGTCGACCATGCCGCCCGGGTCGTGCTTGACGTCGAAGAGCTCGCTGCGGTTCGGATGGCCGTCGAGCATCTTGCGCCGCATGGTGCGCACCTCGGCGGCGAGGGCGGCGGCATCCCGCGGCTGGGACAGGATGTCGCGCCGCAGGGACTCGAAGCGGGCGCCGAGTGCGGCATCGCCGGCGGCGAAGCGGGCGCGGGTGAGCGCCTGGTGCTCCCACACCCACGCGGACTCGCGCTGGTAGGTCTCGAACGCCCGCAGGCTCGACACCATCAGGCCGGCATTGCCGTTCGGACGCAGGCGCAGGTCGATCTCGAACAGCATGCCGGCGGCGGTGCGGGTCGACAGCCACACCGACAGTCGCTGCGCGAGCTGGGCATAGGCGGGCTGGGCGCGCTCGTCGTCGTCCTCGAAGAGGAACACCAGGTCGAGGTCGGAGGCGTAGCCGAGCTCCTTGCCGCCGAGCTTGCCGTAGGCGACGACCGCGAAGGCCGGCGTGTCGCGGTGCCGGCCGCGGACCTGGGCCCAGCCGAGGTCGAGCGCGATCGCCAGCACGCGGTCGGCCAGCTCGGAGAGGTGGTCGGACAGGCGCTCGACGGTCAGGCGGCCGGCGAGGTCCTGCGCGAGCAGGCGGAAGACCTGCGCATGGTGGCCCTCGCGCAGGACGTCCATCTGGCGCTCGAAGTCGGGCTCGCCGCCGCGGGTCGTGGCGGCGAGGCTGCGCCGCAGCTCGTGTTCCCAGGCGCCGAGGTCCGCGGGCTCGAGGATCTGGCCGTCGAGCAGTTCGTCGAGCACGACGGGGTGGCGCATCAGGTAGTCGGCGGCCCACTTGGCCTGGCCGATCATCTCGAGCAGGCGGCGGAACGCGGCGGGGTACTGGACCAGCAGCGCCAGATAGGCGGGGCGACCGGCAACGGTCTCGATCAGGTCGATCAGCCGCCCGAGCCAGGTGCTGTCGGCGACCCGCAGCCCGCCCGGCGTCCCGGGCGCGGGTGCGCCGTCGCGCAGCGCCTGCTCGAGCAGCTGGTCGATGCGCTGCTGTGTGTCGGGACGCGCGAGGCGGTAGCGCCGGCCCTCGCGCAGCGCGGCCACGCGGGCCTGTCCTGCTTCGTCGAGCTCGAGCAGCGGCACCGGCTCGTCTTCGGGGGCGGGGGCGGCGCGCACCGGCTCGGCGAGCAGCGCGTCGAACACGCCCTCGACATCGTCGCGGGCCTGGCGCAGCGCGGCCGCGAAGCGATCGGGCGTCATTGCCAGCATCGAGGCGATGCGGGCCTGCACGCGGGCATCGTCGGGCAGCCGGTGGGTCTGCGCGTCCTCCTGGTACTGCACGGCGTGCTCGACCCGGCGCAGCAGCATGTACGCATTGGCGAGCCGGTCCGCGGCCGCGGGCTCGAGCAGGCGTCGCTGCGCGAGGGACTCGAGCGTGATCAGCGTGCGGCGGTCCCGAAGCTGCGGGTCGCGTCCGCCACGCACGATCTGGAAGAGCTGCGCGCAGAACTCGACCTCGCGGATGCCGCCGCGCCCGAGCTTGACGTCGATGCCGCCGCCGTCGCTGCTGTCGCGGCGGGCGCTGCGGCGCGTCGCCTCGGTGCGGATCAGCGCATGCAGCTCGCGCATCGCGCCGAAGGCCGCGAAGTCGAGGTAGCGGCGGAACACGAAGGGCTCGACGATCCCCGTCAGGTGGGCCTCGTCGCGCTGACGCGCCTCGGTGCCGGCCAGCCCGGAGTCGGCGATCACGGTCGACTTCAGCCAGGCGAAGCGCTCCCACTCGCGACCCTGGTCGTAGAAGTACTGCTCGAGCATCGGCAGCGCGACCACCAGCGGACCGGAGTCGCCGTTCGGACGCAGGCGGGTGTCGACGCGAAAGACGAAGCCGTCCTCGGTGACATCCGATAGCAGCCCGCAGGCGCGGCGCGCCAGCCGGTGGAAGAACTCGCCCGAGGACAGCGCCCGCCCGGTGCCGCCGGCCGTCTCGCCGGCGTCGCGGTGCACGAACACCAGATCGATGTCCGAGGACACGTTGAGCTCGTCGCCGCCGAGCTTGCCCATGCCGACCACCAGCAGGTCCTGCGGCTCGCCGTCGACATCGACGGGCCGGCCGTGGACCTCGGCGAGCTCGGCGCCCGCGTGGCGCACCGCGACGCCGGTGGCGATCCGGGCCCATGCGCTGATCGCGCCGCACACCTCGGCCAGCGGCGCGAGCTGGCGCACGTCGCGCTCGATGATCGCGAGCACGATCAGCTGCCGCGCCCGGCGCAGGGCGGGGCCGGGGTCGGCCGCCCGGCCCGAGCCAGGGGCCGGCGAGCCTTCGGGCGTCGACAGCGCGACGACGCGGTCCCAGCATCCGGCGATCGCCTGCGGATCGAGCGGTCGGGCCACCAGGCCGGGCAGCAGCGCGGCGATCGCGGGCTGGCGCCGTGACAGCGCATCGAGGGTCCGGTCGAACCAGGCGGAACTGGCCCGTGCCGCGTAACCGTTAGCCACCATCGCGCCCGTCACCCCAGGTCCAGAACCACGCTGCAGGCCCGCCGAGGGACCGGTCATCGGTATGCTACATTCCAAAGACCCTCGGACGACGGCTGGCCGCAGGGCCTCGCCCCCGGATGTCCCCTCCGGTCCCGGATCCATGACCGTCCACCCGACGCCGCTCTCGTCCAGGCTGGCCGGTGTCCTGCTGGCCCTTCTCGGGCTCCTGCTGTGCGCCGTGCTCGGCGCCTACCTGACCCTCCGCCACGTGCTGTGGCCGCGGATCGACGACTGGCGCCCCGAACTCGTCGCCCAGATCGAACGCCAGCTCGGGCGGCCGGTCGCCATCGATGCGCTGCGCCCCTCCTGGGAAGGCCTGCACCCGGCGCTGCAGCTCGACGGCCTGCGCATCGACGGCCCCGACGGCGAGTCGCGGCTGGCGGTCGCCTCGGCGTTCGCGCGCGTCTCGTGGCGCTCGTTGGCCCGGGGCCACCTGCGGTTCGCCACGCTGCGGCTGAGCGCGCCGCAGGTCGTCGTCGAACGGCTGGCCCCCGGCCGCTTCGCCATCGCCGGTTTCGCCCTCGCGCTCGACGGGCCGGCCGACGGCCAGGCGCTCGACTGGCTGCTCACGCAGGGCGAGGTCGACGTCGACGGCGCCGCGGTCACGTTCATCGACCGCAGCGGCGCGCTCGCGCCCCTGCGCGTCGACGGCGTGTCGCTGCTGCTGCGCGGCGCCGGGCGCCGGCATCAGGCGAACCTGAGCATCGCGCACGCCGGCGATGCCGCCGGTGCCCTGTCCGCGGTCGCCGAGGTCTATCGGCCGCCGTTCTCCAGGCCGTCGGCCTGGCGGACCTGGACCGGCGAGGCCCATGCGTCGGGGCAGGGCGTCGAGCTCGCGCGCATCGCCGAGCTGGCGGGTGCCTTCGGGGCGGCGCTGCCTGCGGCCGCGGCAAGCGCCGAGGGGCGGGTCGACGCGCTGGCCTGGCTGCGCTTCGCCCAGTCCAACGTGGTCGACGCGACGCTGAAGGCACGCGCCGAGCGGGCCGCGACCCAGCTCGAGGCGGGGCGGCTCGAGTTCGATGCGATCGGCGGGGAACTCCATGTCGAGCGCCAGCGCGACGGCGGCCACGTGCTGCGCGTCGCCCGCCTCTCGATCGCCGACGGGCAGGGCTTCTCGCTGGCGGCCGACGGCGACGCCGAGCTCGGGCTCGACCGCGAGCGCGTGCTGCGCAGCGCGTGGATCCGCCTGAAGGCCTTCGACGCCGCGAGCGCGCTGGGCGCGATCCGCCGCCTGCCGCTGGCGGCCGAACTGCGCGAGCGCGTCGTGCGCGTCGGCGTCGCGGGCGAGGTGCGCGACCTGACGCTGCGCTGGACGCGGCCGGATGCCCCGATGTTCGAGGTCCGGCCCGCCGACCGCAGCGACGACACGCAGCGTGCCCGCCCGGCAGCCCCGCGCTTCGAGCTCAGCGCCTCGTTCGAGCGCTTCGGTCTGCAGCTCGGCGAGACCGCGGACGGCCGCCGCCTCCCCGGCTTCGGCAACCTCTCCGGCACGCTGCGCGCGAGCGACCACGACGGCAGCCTCACGCTCGCCGCGCGGCGCGCGACCCTCGGACTGCCGGGCCTCTTCGACGACCCCACCTTCCCCGTCGAGCGGCTCGATGCGGACGTCGAGTGGACCCGCGAGGCCGAGGCGTCCGGCTGGCGCGTGTCGGTGCCTCGGCTGACGCTGGTCACCGCCGATGCGCGCGGCACGGCCTCCGGCACCTGGCGCAGCGCGCCGGAGGGGCCGGGCGTCGTCGACGCCACCGCGCGGGTCGAGCGTCTCGAGGCTCGGCAGGTGGCCCGCTACCTGCCGTCGCGGATGGCGCCGCAGGCCCGCGAGTGGGTCCAGCGCGCGCTGATCGGCGGTGTCGCCGAGGACCTGCGGGTCGAGCTGCGCGGCGACCTGCGCCAGTTCCCCTTCCACGAGCCCGCCGACGGCATGTTCCGCGTGAAGACGGCGCTGCGCGACGTCGTCCTCGCCTATGCGCCGCAGTGGCCGCACATCGAGCAGATCCGCGGCGAGGCCGTGATCGACGGCACCGGCCTGTCGGTGCTCGCGCCGTCCGCCGTCACCGAGGGCGTGCGGCTCGCCGACATGCAGGCGCGGCTGGCCGACTGGCGCGAGCCGGTGGTCGCCCTCGACGGCCGGGCCGTGGGCGCCGCCCAGGACATGCTGCGCTTCGTGAACGCTAGTCCGCTGGCCGCGAACGTCTCGACCTTCACGCGCGACCTGCGGATCGGCGGCGATGCGCGGCTCGCGCTCCGGCTCGCGCTGCCCCTGCGCGAGCTCGCCGCCACGAAGACCGCGGTATCGGTCGATCTGCCCGGCAACGACGTCGCCCTCGACAGCACGCTGCCGCCCTTCGGTGGCGTCACCGGCCGGCTGGAGTTCACCGAGCGCGGGCTGACGCTGCCGGAGCTGCGCGGCACGCTGCTCGGCGGCCCCATCCGCGTCGAGGGCCGACCGGCCGGAGAGGGGCGGATGCGCATCGAGGCCACCGGCTCGGTCGATGCGGCGGGCCTGCGCCAGATCGTCGACAACGCGCTGACGCGTCGGCTGGAGGGCCGCACGGACTATCGCGCGAGCGTCGACGTCGATCGGCGCGCCTCGACGCTGCGCATCGAGTCCGACCTCGTCGGCCTGGCGAGCGCGCTGCCCGCGCCCTTCGACAAGCGGGCGGCCGATGCCTGGCCGCTGCGCGTGGTCTCGCGCCCGCTCGCACCGGCCGATCCGGCGGCGCGGCCGCCGGGCGACCGGCTCGATGTGCGGGTTCGCGACGACATCGCGTTCTCGTTCGAGCGCGAGCGGGATCCGGCGACCGAACGGCTCCTCGTGCGCCGCGCCGGATTCGCCGTCGGCGGCGAGCCGATGCTGCGCGACGGCAGCCTGTCGGTGCTGCTGCAGACCCGGGCGCTGGACGTCGACGCCTGGCGCGCGGTGATCGGCGACGGTGAGCTCGAGCGCCTGGAGCGCCAGGCGAAGGTCGGCGGCGTGGCCGGCATGTCGCTCGTGCCCGATCTGGTGTCGGTGGTCGCCGACGACCTGCGCATCGCCGGACGCGACCTGCACGAGGTGGTCGTCGGCGCCTCGCGGGTCGACGGCCGCTGGCGCGCCAACATGGCCTCGCGCGAGATCGAGGGCCACTTCGTGTGGCGCGACGCCCGGCCGGGCGAGCGCATCGGCACGCTGAGCGCGCGCTTCGCGAGGCTGGTGCTGCCCCGCTCGCGGGTGGGCGAGGTCGAGTCGGCGCTGTCGGCCTCGGCCGGCCAGCTCCCCGGGCTCGACATCGCGGCCGACGAGCTGGTGCTCGGCACGATGCCGATGGGTGCGCTCGCGCTCACCGCGACCAACGGCGGCACGGCCGAGCAGCCGGTCTGGAACCTCGATCGCCTGTCGATCACGAACCCGTCGGCCCGGCTCCAGGCACGGGGGCAGTGGTCCTTCATCGGATCGCCGCGCGCGCGCCCCGGCGGCCCGACGGCCTCGATCGGCGCCGCGCCGGCCGGCTCGCAGCCGGTGGCGACCGACGGCCGCCGGACCGCCCTCGACTTCGAGCTCGAGGTGCTCGACGCCGGGCGCCTGCTCGCCGGCCTCGGCCTGAAGGACACCGTGCACGGTGGCGCCGGTACGCTCGGCGGCTCGGTGCACTGGCAGGGCTCGCCGGTCGCGATCGATTTCGGGTCGCTCGACGGTGCGGTGGAGCTCGCGATCGGCAAGGGCGAGTTCCTGAAGGTCGATCCCGGTGCCGCCAAGCTGATCGGCGTGCTCAACATGCAGTCGCTGCCCAAGCGCCTGTCGGGCGATTTTCGCGACCTGTTCGGCGAGGGCTTCGCCTTCGACACCATCGACGGGCGGGTGCGCATCGACAACGGCGTGGCCTACAGCGAGGAGTTCCGCATCCGCGGCCTGCAGGCGCAGGTCACGATCCGGGGCCAGGCGGACCTGCAGCGCGAGACCCAGCGGCTCAACGTCGAGGTGGTGCCCGAGCTGAACGCGGGCATCGCGTCGATCGCCTTCGGGGCGATGGTCAATCCGCTGATCGGGCTCGGCTCGTTCGCCGCGCAGTACGTGCTGCGCAAGCCGCTGCAGCAGGCGCTCGCCTACGACGTCGACGTGACCGGCCCGTGGACGGATCCGACGGTGAGCGAACGCAACCGTCGCCAGCTGCCCGGCTTCTCCTCGCCCTCGCCCTGAACCCTTTGCACCGAACCCCTCTCCCTGAACCCCTTTCTCCACAGGATCCGGACATGACCGCGAACCGCTCGACGGCGACACTCCCGATCGCGGCCATCCAGATGGTGTCGGCCGCCTCGGTCGCCCCCAACCTCGAGACCGCGCGGCGCCTGGTGCGCGAGGCCGCCGACGGCGGCGCCGCCCTGGTCGTGCTGCCCGAGTTCTTCTGCCTGCTCGGGCGCCGCGACACCGACAAGGTCGACGCCAAGGAGCCCGACGGCGAGGGCCCGATCCAGCAGGCGCTCGCGGACATCGCCCGGGAGGCCGGCGTCTGGCTGATCGGCGGTACCGTGCCGATCGCCTCGAGCGAACCGCGCCGCATCCGCAATGCCTGCCCCGTGCACCGGCCCGACGGCACGCTCGCGGCCCGCTACGACAAGGTCCACCTGTTCGGTCTCAAGCGCGACGGCCTGAGCTTCGACGAGTCCGCCACGATCCAGCCCGGCCGCACGCCCACGGTCGCCGACGTCGCCGGTCCGGACGGCACCGCGTGGCGCGTCGGCCTGTCGGTCTGCTACGACCTGCGCTTCCCCGAGTTCTACCGGGCCCTGGGCACCGTGGACCTGATCGTCGTGCCGTCGGCGTTCACCTATCCGACCGGCCAGGCGCACTGGGAGGTGCTGCTGCGCGCCCGCGCGATCGAGAACCAGTGCTACGTGCTGGCGCCCGCCCAGGGGGGCACCCACGAGAACGGCCGGCGCACCTGGGGCCACACCATGCTGATCGACCCATGGGGCGAGGTGCTCGCCCGCCTGCCCGAGGGCGAGGGCGTGGTGGCCGGCGTGCTGTCGGCCGCGCGGATCGACGAGGTCCGGGCGCAGCTGCCGGCGCTGGCGCACCGGACGATGTGAGCGGCCGGCCCGCGCGGGCCGGCCCGGCGCTGCGTTAGACTGCCACGATGAATACCGTCGCCGACCCCTCCCTCTCGCGCCTCGCCCAAGCCCGCAGCCTGCTGCTCGAGCCGTACGAGCTCGACGAGTCCAGGCTCTCGGAGGCGATCGGCGAGGTCTTCCGCCACCGCGTCGACTACGCTGACCTCTACTTCCAGTACACCCGCAGCGAGGGCTGGAGCCTGGACGAAGGCATCGTCAAGGCGGGCAGCTTCTCGATCGACCAGGGCGTCGGCGTGCGGGCCGTCTCCGGCGAGAAGACCGCGTTCGCCTACTCCGACGAGATCGGCTTCGATGCACTGATCTCGGCGGCGCGCGCCACCCGCACCATCGCCCGCAGCGGCGCCGGCCGCGTCAAGGTCGCGTCGTCGATGAAGGCGTCGGCCGGCCGCGTGCTCTACGGCACCGCCGACCCGATCGCCTCGCTCGATGCCACCGCCAAGGTCGAGCTGCTGCACAAGGTCGAGCAGCTCGCCCGCCGCAAGGACCCCCGCATCGTCCAGGTCATGGCCGGGCTCGCCGCCGAATGGGACGTCGTGCTGGTCGCGCGCTCCGACGGCGTGGTCGCCGCCGACGTCCGCCCGCTGGTGCGCCTGTCGGTCACCGTGATCGCCGAGCATGCGGGCCGCCGCGAGCAGGGCACCGGCGGCGGCGGCGGACGGGTCGATTTCGCCTACTTCACCGACGCGATCATCGAGCGCTACGTCGACGATGCGGTGCATGCCGCGCTGGTCAACCTCGAGGCGCGGCCGGCGCCTGCCGGCGTCATGAGCGTCGTGCTCGGCCCGGGCTGGCCCGGCGTGCTGCTGCACGAGGCGATCGGCCACGGCCTCGAGGGCGACTTCAACCGCAAGGGCTCGTCGGCCTTCGCCGGGCGGCTCGGCGAGCGGGTCGCCGCCAAGGGCGTCACCGTCGTCGACGACGGCACGATCCCCGACCGTCGCGGCTCGCTCAACGTCGACGACGAGGGCAACCCGACCCAGCGCAACGTGCTGATCGAGGACGGCATCCTCAAGAACTACATCCAGGACTCGCAGAACGCGCGCCTGATGAAGGTGCCGGTCACCGGCAACGGCCGCCGCGAGTCGTTCGCGCACCTGCCGATGCCGCGCATGACCAACACCTTCATGATGGGCGGCGACCGCGACCCGAAGGAGATCGTCGCCTCGCTCGAGCGCGGGCTGTACGCGGTCAACTTCGGTGGCGGGCAGGTCGACATCACGAACGGCAAGTTCGTGTTCTCGGCGAGCGAGGCCTACTGGGTCGAGAATGGCAAGATCCAGTATCCCGTCAAGGGCGCGACGATCATCGGCAACGGTCCGGACGCGCTGACCCGCGTGACCATGATCGGCAACGACATGCGGCTCGACACCGGCGTGGGCGTCTGCGGCAAGGACGGGCAGTCGGTGCCGGTCGGCGTGGGCCAGCCCACGCTGAGGGTCGAAGGCCTGACGGTCGGCGGCACGGCCTGAGGCCGCAGCGCGGGCTGCCGGCCCGCGGGGAGGGGAGGACATGACGACCGCATCGGACCCGACCGACCTGATCGGCCGCGCACCGGTCTTCGAGCCGCTCGCCGGGCACGTCGAGCGCACGCCCGACGCGCTGTGCGAACGCGCCCGGGCGTTCGCCGACGAACTGGCCCGCCGCCGCACGGTCCGCGAGTTCAGTGACCGGCCGGTCCCGCGCGAGGTCATCGAGCACTGCCTGCGCGCGGCGGGCGGTGCCCCCTCGGGCGCGAACCTGCAGCCCTGGTACTTCGTCGTGGTCACCGATCCCACGATCAAGCGGACGATCCGCGTCGAGGCCGAGCGCGAAGAGCGCGAGTTCTACGAGCGCCGTGCGCCGCGCGAGTGGCTCGAGGCGCTCGCGCCGCTCGGCACCGACGCCGACAAGCCCTTCCTCGAGACCGCGCCGGTGCTGATCGCCATCTTCGCGCGCAAGCACGGCGAGACGCCGTCGGGCACGCGGGTGAAGAACTACTACGTGACCGAGTCGGTGGGCATCGCCACCGGCTTCCTGATCGCCGCGCTCCATCACGCGGGGCTCGTCACCCTGACGCACACGCCGAGCCCGATGGGCTTCCTCAACGAGATCCTCGGCGTCGAGTCCGACGCGAAGCCGGCGATCCTGCTGGTCGTCGGCCATCCCGCGCCCGACTGCAAGGTGCCGGTGATCGTGAAGAAGCCGCTCGAGCGCATCGCAAGGTTCCTGTGAACGCACCCGCCGGCGCGTCGTCAGCGCCGGCCCGCTCGATTCGGCGACTCGCGTTCCCGGCTGCGTGGGTGCGTTCCTGTATTC
>CAIUGQ010000024.1 GCA_903898725.1 uncultured Burkholderiales bacterium
CGGCGGCCTCGCCGCGCTCGGCCTGCGCCGCGAGGAACGCGTGCTGCTGCTGATGCACGACAACATCGACTGGCCGGTCGCCTTCCTCGGCTGCCTGCGCGCGGGGGTGGTGCCGGTGGCGGTCAACACGCTGCTGACCGTCGACGACTATGCGTACATGCTCGGTCACAGCCGCGCGCGCGCCGCGGTCGTGTCGGCCGCCCTCGTCCCCATCCTCGGCCAGGCGATGTCGAAGGCCGCGCACGAGGTGACCCGGCTGCTGGTGTCGACGCGCGCCGCCCCGCTACCCGCGGACCCGCCCGTGCCCGCCGAGGACCTCGAGGCCTGGCTGCCCGAGCAGCCCGCCACGCTGCCTGCCGACACCTGCGGCGACGACATCGCGCTGTGGCTCTACTCGTCGGGCTCGACCGGCCGCCCCAAGGGCACCGTCCACACCCATGCCAACCTGTACTGGACGGCGGCGCTCTACGGCGGTCCGGTGCTCGGGCTGACCGAGTCCGACGTCTGCTTCTCGGCCGCGAAGCTCTTCTTCGCCTACGGCCTGGGCAACGCGCTGACCTTCCCGCTGTCGGCGGGTGCCACGACGGTGCTGATGGCCGAGCGCCCCACCCCCGACGCGGTGTTCCGGCGCTGGACCGGCCCGCAGCGTCCCACGGTGTTCTTCGGTGCGCCGACCGGCTACGCGGGCATGCTCGCGTCGGCCGCGCTGCCCGCCCGCGGCGAGGTCGCGCTGCGGCTGTGCTCGTCGGCCGGCGAGGCGCTGCCGCGCGACATCGGCGAGCGCTTCGGCGCCCACTTCGGCTGCGAGATCATCGACGGCATCGGCTCGACCGAGATGCTGCACGTGTTCCTGTCGAACCGGCCCGGCGACGTCCGCTACGGCACCACCGGCAAGCCGGTCGAGGGCTACCGCGTCGAACTGCGCGACGACGCGGGCGCGGTGATCGAGGGGCCGGACCAGGTCGGCGACCTGTACATCGAGGGGCCCTCGGCCGCGCTGATGTACTGGGCGGACCGGGCACGCTCGCGCGCGACCTTCCAGGGCACGTGGACCAAGAGCGGCGACAAGTACTTCCGCGATGCCGACGGCTACTACGTCTACGCGGGGCGCGGCGACGACATGCTGAAGGTCAGCGGCCAGTACGTGTCGCCGTTCGAGGTCGAGTCGATGCTGATGCAGCATCCGGCGGTGCTCGAGGCGGCGGTCATCGGCGTCGACGATCCGCAGGGCCTGACGCGCGCCAAGGCCTTCGTCGTGATGAAGGATCCGGCCCTCGCCACCGAGGCGATGTCGGCCGAGCTGCAGGCCTTCGTCAGGGCCCGCCTCGCGCCGTTCAAGTACCCCCGCCAGATCGCCTTCCTCGCCGAGCTGCCGAAGACCGCGACCGGCAAGATCCAGCGCTTCCGGCTGCGCGACGCCGAGCGCGGGGCCGCGCGATGAGCGAGGGCGCGGCGGGCGGGTTCGTCACCCTCGCCGACGGCAGGCGCATCGAGGTGGCCCGGGTCGGCGTCGACGACCCGGGCGCGCCGCTGATGGTGTTCCTGCACGAGGGCCTCGGCTCGGTCGCGCTCTGGAAGGACACCCCGGCGCGCCTGTGCGCCGCCGGCGGCTGGCGCGGCCTGGTGTATTCGCGACCGGGCTACGGCCGCTCCACGCCGCGCGCTGCGGGCGAGCGCTGGGGGACCGACTTCATGCACCGACAGGCCACCGAGGTGCTGCCCGAGGTGCTCGCGGCCTGCGGCATCGACACCGCCCGCGAGCGGCCCTGGCTGTTCGGCCACAGCGACGGCGGCACCATCGCGCTGATCCACGCGGCGAGCGCGCCGGACGGTGTCGCCGGCGCGATCGTGCTGGCGCCGCACGTGTTCGTCGAGGACATCTCCGTCGAGAGCATCACGCGCGCCCGCGAGGTCTACGCCGCGGGCCTGCGCGAGCGGCTCGCGCGCTTCCACGACGATGTCGATTCGGCCTTCTTCGGCTGGGCCGACGCCTGGCTCGACCCGGCGATCCGGGCCTGGTCGATCGTGCCGCTGCTGTCGGCGATCCGCTGCCCGGTGCTCGCGATCCAGGGCCACGAGGACGAGTACGGCACCATGGCCCAGATCGACGCGATCGTGCGTGCCGTGCCGGGCGCGCTGGCGCTCGCACTCGAAGGCTGCGGCCATTCGCCGCATCGCGATCGCGCCGACGCCGTCGTCGAGGCGACGCTGGCGCTCGTACGCAGACCGGCGATCTAGACCTGGCGCACGCCTGGCCCACGGGCGGGATCCGCGCACACGGGTCGCTCGCGCCACGCCCCTCGTGCACGCCTCAGCGCAGCGCCTCGAGCAGCCGATCGCGGGTGGCCGCGAAGCAGCGCGGCGGCACGTCGCCCTGGTGGTAGCGACCCAGGGCGTCGCGCCCCGCCCCGGCAGGCGGCAGGCCGATGCGCAGCACCGGGTCCTGCTCGACGTCGATCACCGTCACGGTGGCCCCGCGCGCGGTGAAGTCGGCGGCGGCCCGGGTGGTGTTCGCGAACGGCACCACCGGATCGCGCGAGCCGCCGCACAGCAGCACCGGCGCGAGCGGCCGCCAGCCGATCACCGAATTCGCCTGCAGCACCGAGGCCAGCTGGGAGCCGCCCTGCAGCAGGTCGGCGGCGCTGGTGCCCAGCACATCGCCCAGGCGCAGCAGAACATCGCGCGAGGAGCCGGAACTGCCGAGCGAGACCGCCAGCTCGGGCAGGGCCTGGACGCTCTCGGCGAGCGTGGCGGCCAGGTCGTACGGCCCCGACATCGCGCCGGTCGCCAGCGGCGCGGCGACACCCGCCGGCCGGTCGCGCTCGATCGCGCGCTGGATCGCGAGCGCCGCATGACCGCCCTGCGAATAGCCGACCACGGCCAGCCGCCCCGACTCGGGCACGCCGAGCCCCGCGAGCAGCGTGCGCGCCGCGCGCAGCGCATCGATGCCGGTGCGCGCCTCGGACTCGGCGTGCAGGTAGGTGTGGTACGGGAACGAGGACCGGGCGTAGCCGAGGTAGTCGGAGGCGACCACCACCCAGCCGCGCGCCGCGAAGAAGGCGGCCACCGCCTGCGTCTCGCGGTCGCCGGGCGTGGCCATCGCGCGCGACCGGTCGAGGTCGGTGCCGCGCGAGTAGGACAGCAGCGGGTAAGGGCCGGGGCAGCCGGCCCCGCCCGGCACCATCACCGCGCCGGACGCGTCGGTCGCCTCGCCCCGGGGGCCGGTCGTCGGATGCAGGATCGCGTGGAGCGTGACGTCGCAGCGGGCCGGGCCGAGGTGTGCCGTCCAGCCCTGGGCGACGGCGCTCGCATCTAGGGTCGCCTTGGAGAGGGGCGCGACCACCGAAGTCTCGGTCAGCCAGACAGGCAGCGGCGCGGCGAGCTGCGAGACGCCGCCGACCGCGGTCGGCGGCGGTGTGCCCGCGGCGGGCGCGGGCGCCGGAACCGGTGCGGGATCGTCGTCCTGACCGCAGCCGGCGACGGCGAGCGCCAGGCACACGACAGCGAGGGCGGACCGCCACGCGGGGCGGACCGGATCGAGGGAGACGGCCAAGGCGGCGGATGAGCGGGGGGCATGCATCGCCCGAGTGTGACGCATCGTCGCCGGCCAGGCTGTCCGGGCGGCGTCTGGGAGGACCGACCGAGACGACGTCGGAGCGCCTGCGGCGCCGATCGCGTCGGGGCGCCCCGCAGGCCGCGTTTCAGGCCGGGTGCGACGCGCGCTCGAGTCGGTCGCGCAGCGCGGCCCACTCGATGCCGGGCGGAGGCGCCTCGACGAGGATGCGCTGCAGCCCGAGCCGGTCCAGGCGCCGCAGCACCGCGTAGAGCTCGGCCTCGCGGCCGGCGGGGTCGGCGGCGGCCCGGACCCAGTGCCCGACCGCGATCGCGGGCGGCTCGCACGCCCAGACCGCGACCGCCGCAGCACCGATCGCGGCCGCGCGGGCGCCGATCGCCCCGGCCCCGAGCAGCTCGACCGGCGTGGCCGGCTGATAGTGCGCGGCCAGCGTGCCCGAGGCGCGCGGTGCCTCGGCGTCCCGATCGGCGACCGGCTCGCCGAGCACCGCCTCGATCGCATCGCGGCCGATGCGCCCGGGCCGCAGCAGCACCGGGTGCCCGCGGGTGAGGTCGACGATGGTCGACTCCACGCCCACCTCGGCGGCACCGCCGTCGAGCACCATCGGCGAGGCCTCGCCCAGGTCGTCGACGACATGCTCGGCACGGGTCGGGCTGACCCGCCCGAAGCGGTTCGCCGAGGGCGCCGCCACGCCGCTGCCGCCGAGTGCCACGAAGCGCTCGAGCAGCGCGCGCGCGACCGGATGCGAGGGACAGCGCAGCCCGACGCTGGACTGCCCGCCGCAGGCCCAGGCCGGGGCACCGTCGGCGCGCGGCAGCACCAACGTCAGCGGCCCGGGCCAGAAGGCCGCGGCCAGGCGTTCGGCGCGCGCATCGAACCGCGCCCAGCGCCGCCCCTGCGCGACATCCGGCACATGGACGATCAGCGGGTGTCCGGGCGGGCGGCCCTTGGTCGCGTAGATCAGGTCGACCGCATCGCGCTGGGCGGCATCGGCACCGAGCCCGTAGACGGTCTCGGTCGGCAGCGCGACCAGTCCGCCGGCGAGCAGCACCCGAGCGGCGCGCTCGATCGAGGCCTCGGTGGCCGGCTCGATCGGGCCGCCCGGCCCCGTCCGGCTCACCGCGCGATGCCCAGGTCCCGCTCGATCGCCGCCGCGATGGCGATCGCCTCGTCGGCGGTCTCGCCGACCACCGTCACATGGCCCATCTTGCGGCCCGGCCGCGCTTCGGCCTTGCCGTACAGGTGCAGCTTCGCCTGGGGCCGGCGCAGCACCGTCGCCCAGTCGGGTTCGCTCGCCCGCGTCGCGTCCCGGAACCAGATGTCGCCCAGCAGGTTGACCATCACCGCCGGCGAATGCTGGCGCACGCCGCCGAGCGGCAGCCCGGCGAGCACGCGCGCCTGCTGCTCGAACTGGCTGGTGAGGCAGGCGTCGAGCGTCCAGTGCCCCGAGTTGTGGGGCCGCGGCGCGAGCTCGTTGACGACCAGCCGGCCGTCCTGGAGGACGAAGAACTCCACGCAGAGCACGCCGACATAGTCGAGGGCTGCCGCGATCGCGAGCGCCGCGTCGGTCGCACGCGCGGCGAGCGTCTCATCGACCCGCGCCGGCACGGTGGACAGCGCGAGGATGCCGCCCCGATGCTCGTTCTCGGCGATCGGCCAGGCGCGTGCCTCGCCATCGAAGCCGCGTGCCGCGAGCACCGACACCTCGAGCGCGAGCGGCAGCCGCTGCTCGAGCACGCAGGGCACCCCGCCCATCGCGCGGAACGCCTCGAGCGCGGCCTCGCGGTCCGCGACCCGGGCCTGCCCCTTGCCGTCGTAGCCGAGGCGCGCCGCCTTCAGGATCGCGGGGAACAGCGAGGCATCGGCCTCGCGCAGGTCCGCCTCGGCGAGCACCGCGCGGTACGGTGCCACCTCGATGCCGGCGCGCTGCACGAAAGCCTTCTCGGCGATCCGGTCCTGGGCGATGGCGACCGCCGCCGCGCGCGGCGCGACGACCCGATCGCGGGCCAGCCGCTCGAGCGCCTGCGCGGGCACGTTCTCGAACTCGGTGGTCGCCGCGCGGCAGGTCTTCGCGAGCTCGTCGAGCGCCTGCGCATCCAGGTAGTCGGCACGCAGGTGGCGATCGGCGACACTGCCCGCGGGGCTGTCGGCCCCCGGGTCGAGCACGCAGACCTTGTAGCCCAGGCTCTGCGCGGCGAAGCAGAACATGCGGCCGAGCTGGCCGCCGCCGAGCAGGCCGAGCCAGGTGCCCGGGGGCAGCGGCGGCACGGGACGGTGCATGCGCGTCAGCCCTGGGGCAGCGTCATCGCGCGCGCCGCCTCGGTCTGGCGTGCCCGGAACGCGAGCAGCTTCGCGGCGAGCGCCGCATCGGTGGTGGCGATCGCGGCGATCGCATGCAGCGCGGCGTTGGCCGCACCGGCCTCGCCGATGGCGAAGGTGGCCACCGGCACGCCGCGCGGCATCTGCACGATCGAGGCGAGCGAATCCTCGCCGCGCAGGTACTTCGACGGGACGGGCACGCCGTAGACCGGCACGATCGTCTTGGCCGCCAGCATGCCCGGCAGGTGCGCCGCGCCGCCCGCGCCCGCGACGATCGCGCGCAGACCGCGCTCGGACGCCGCTTCGGCGTAGGCGAACATGTCGTCGGGCATCCGGTGCGCCGACACCACGCGCGCCTCGTGCGGCACCCCGAACTCGCGCAGCACCGCGACCGCGTGCTGCATCACGTCCCAGTCGCTGCTGCTGCCCATCACCACCCCGACGATCGGGGACGCCTCGGCCATCGGTCGCTCCATCGAAAGCGCGAGTTTAGCCGGTCGCCCGGCGACCTCCTGTCAGGAACCCGGCTGCGCCACCGACTACGAACTCATCGGTCACACCTTGACCGATACGTTCAAATCCATCGGAGTCACCCATGAAGCCTTTCGCCTCGATCAAGCTCGCCGCCGCCGCCCTCACGCTGGTCGCCGGCCAGGCCGCCTATGCCGCCCAGGACATCGTCGACACCGCGGTCGGCGCCGGCCAGTTCACCACCCTCGTCGCCGCGGTCAAGGCCGCCGGCCTCGTCGACACGCTCAAGGGCCCGGGTCCGTTCACCGTCTTCGCGCCCACCGACGCCGCGTTCGCCAAGCTGCCCGCGGGCACGGTGGACGGTCTGCTGAAGGACCCGGCGAAGCTGCGCGCGATCCTCACCTACCACGTCGTCGCGGGCAAGGTGATGGCCAAGGACGTCAAGACCGGCGAGGCGAAGACCGTCAACGGTCAGAGCGTCGCGCTCAAGGCCGAAGGCGGCAAGGTGATGGTCAACGGCGCGAACGTGGTGATGGCCGACGTGGCCGCCACCAACGGCGTCATCCATGCGATCGATTCGGTGATCCTGCCGAAGTGATCGCGACGGCCGCCGCCGTCAGTCGAGCGTGAGGCCCGTGAGGCGCTGCAGCGCCTCGCGGTACTTCGACGCGGTCGCCTCGATGACCTCGGGCGGCAGCGGCGGCGGCGGCGGCGTCTTCGCCCAGCCGGTCAGCGTCTCGAGGTAGTCGCGCACGTACTGCTTGTCGAAGCTCGGCGGGGACGTGCCGACGCGGTACGAGTCGGCCGGCCAGAAGCGCGACGAGTCCGCGGTCAGCACCTCGTCCATCAGGTGCAGCGTGCCCGCGTCGTCGAGTCCGAACTCGAACTTGGTGTCGGCGATGATGATGCCGCGCGTGGC
>CAIUGQ010000025.1 GCA_903898725.1 uncultured Burkholderiales bacterium
GCGGTTGTTGACCATGCCCGACAGCGCGACGCCGCCCAGGTTGACGCCGTGGTAGGCCCGCTCGCGCGACACGAAGAGCTGGCGGTGCCCCTGGCCGCGGATGCGGTGGTAGGCCAGCGCCATCTTCATCGCCGAGTCGACTGCCTCCGAACCGGAGCAGGTGAAGAACACCCGGTTGAGCCCCTCCGGGGTGTGCTGCACCACACGCTGCGCGAGCTCGAAGGCCTTCGGATGGGCCCGCGTGAACGGCATGGTGTAGTCGAGCGTCGAGAGCTGGTCGAAGACCGCCTGCGCGATCTCCGGACGGCAGTGCCCGGCGGCGACGCAGAACAGTCCGGACGAGGCGTCGAGCACCTGCGAGCCGTCGGGCTTGTACAGCCACACGCCCTCGCCGCGCACGAACATGCGCGGCTCCTGCTTGAACTCCTTGTTCGGCGAGAACGGCATCCAGTAGTTCTGGCGTGCCTCGATCTCGATCAGCGGGTCGGCGTGTCCCATGCGGTGTCCTCGGTGCGGTGGATCCGGGCCACCGGGCCCGGCGGGTCGGGCGAAAGCAGGCTTACCAGTCGATCGTCGCGGTCATCGCCTCGGCGGCGTTGCGCAGCAGCGGCAGGTACTCGAGGCCTTCCTCGATGCGCATCCGGGCGAGCGGCGCATGCACCGCGACCCCGGCGACGACCTTGCCCTCGCTGTTGCGCACCGGCACGGCGATGCAGCAGATCCCGGGGAGGTACTCCTCGTTGTCGATCGAGTAGCCGCGCTCGCGGATCGCGTTGAACTCGTTCGACAGGCGCTTCGGATCGGTCAGGGTCTGCGGCGTGTGCTTGATCAGCGGAGTCTGCTGCAGAAAGCGGTCGCGGCTGCGCTTGGGCATCGCGGCCAGGAAGAGCTTGCCGCTCGCCGATGCGTACAGCGGCACCCGCGAGCCGGAGCCGAAGTGCACGCGCAGCGGCCAGGCGGTCTCGACACGGTCGAGGTACAGCACCGTGTTGCCGTTGGGGATGGTCAGGTTGCAGGTCTCGCCGACCTGCTCGACCAGCTCCTCGAGGATCGCGTGGCGCGAGGCCCGGTGCGGCGAGCCGAGCAGCACCTGCCCGGCGAACTTGTTGAGCCGTTCCGCGAAGCCGTAGCGCTTGGTGTCGGGCTCGCGGGCCACCACACCGGCGTGCTCGAGCGTGCCCAGGATGCGCAGCACGGTCGGCTTGGGCAGCGCGACCGCCTGGGCGATCTCGGCGAGCTGCGGCGGCCGTTCGTGATCGGCCAGGGCCTCGAGGATGCGGATGGCCCGCAGGATGGCCGAGCCGGCCGGGACGTCGGCGTGGGCGGCTGCGATGGCCGCGATGGCTGCTTCGGTGCTCATGATCTGTTCTGTCTCCTCAACGGTCGATACTGTCTCGGCCGTCGTCGGGGACGGCTCTCCCCGATTATGGGGAAAATGGAACCGGCCTGCATATGAAAACGAAATCCTTGAGTTTCTCCGGCCGGGAGCGGGTGACACAGTGCCCCGAATCCAAAGGGAGCCTCAGTTCGTGAACCAAGCCATTCCTTCGAATCGCACCGTCGTCACCGGACGCCAGAAGATGACGCCCTCGGAGGCGTTCGTGGAGACGCTGGTCGCGCAGGGCGTGACCGACGTGTTCGGCATCGTCGGCTCGGCCTACATGGATGCGCTCGACCTGTTCCCGGCCGCGGGCATCCGCTTCGTGATGGTCGCGCACGAGCAGGGCGCGGCGCACATGGCCGACGGCTACGCGCGCGTCTCAGGCAAGCACGGCGTGTGCATCGCGCAGAACGGACCGGGGATCACCAACTTCGTCACCGCGGTCGCGGCCGCGTACTGGGCCCATTCGCCGGTGGTGGTGGTCACGCCCGAGACCGGCAGCATGTCGCTCGGCCTGGGGGGCTTCCAGGAGACCGAGCAGCTGCCGATCTTCTCGAAGATCACCAAGTACCAGGCGCACGTGAACAACAAGGCGCGGATGGCGGAGCTGACCGGCCGCGCCTTCGACCGGGCGCTGCTCGAGCTCGGGCCCACGCAGCTCAACATTCCGCGCGACTACTTCTACGGCGACATCGAGGCCGAGATCCCGACGCCGATCCGCATCGAGCGCGGCGCCGGCGGCGAGCAGGCGCTCGCCGAAGCCGCCGAGTTGTTGGCGACGGCGAAGTTCCCTGTGATCCTGTCGGGCGGCGGCGTGGTCAACGCCGACGCGTGGCCCGAGGCGATCGCGCTCGCCGAACTGCTGCAGGCGCCGGTCGCCAGCAGCTACCTGCACAACGACTCGTTCCCGGCGAGCCATCCGCTGGCCGCGGGCCCGCTCGGCTACCAGGGCAGCAAGGCCGCGATGAAGCTGATCGCGCGCGCCGACGTGGTGCTCGCGCTCGGCACGCGGCTCGGGCCGTTCGGCACCCTGCCCCAGCACGGGCTCGACTACTGGCCCAAGGGCGCGAAGATCATCCAGGTCGATGCCGACGCGAAGATGCTCGGCCTGGTCAAGCCGATCTCGGTCGGGCTGTGCGGCGATGCGAAGGCCGTGGCTGCGGCCCTGCATGCGCGCCTGTCCGGCCGTGCGCTCGCCTGCCATGCCAACCGCGATGCGCGGCTGGCGACGGTGCACGAGGAGAAGGCGGCCTGGGCGAAGGAACGCGCCGAATGGACCCACGAGCGCGATGCCTGGTCGATCGAGACCGCGCGCGCGTCCTCGCACATGCACCCGCGCGAGATGCTGCTCGAGCTCGAGCGCGCGATGCCCGCCGACGCGATGGTCTCGACCGACATCGGCAACATCTGCTCGGTCTCGAACAGCTACCTGCGCTTCGAGCGTCCGCGCTCGATGTTCGCGGCGATGAGCTTCGGCAACTGCGGCTACGCGTTCCCGACCATCATCGGCGCCAAGCTCGCCGCGCCCGACCGGCCGGCGATCGCCTACGTCGGCGACGGCGCCTGGGGCATGAGCTTCGGCGAGCTGCAGACCTGCGTGCGCGAGAACATCCCGGTCACCGCGGTCGTCTTCAACAACGGCCAGTGGGGCGCCGAGAAGAAGAACCACGTCGACTTCTACGACAACCGCTTCGTCGGCGTGAACCTGGACCGGCAGCCGAGCTGGGCGGCGGTGGCGCGCTCGATGGGTGCCGACGGCATCGTGGTGGACCGCGCCTCCGACGTGGGCGCGGCGCTCGCCGCGGCCATTCAGGCGCAGCGCGAGGGGCGCACGACGGTGATCGAGATGATGGTGACCGCCGAGCTCGGCGATCCGTTCCGCCGCGACGCGCTGTCCAAGCCGGTGCGGCACCTGGACAAGTACAAGGCCTACGTCTGAGTCCGGGCCGCGGGACGCGCTAGGGCGCGGCCCGCGCTCGAGCGCGCTTCCTCGCGACGGGCTTCTCCGGTGAGGCCGGCTGCTCAGGTGCGGCCTTGCGTGAGACCGTCCGCTTCGACGTGGCGCGTCCGGACGGCGAGCGCCCCCCGGCGGCCTTGCGCGCCGGGACCGTCACCGCCGCCTCCAGCGCATCGAGTTCCTCGTCGGCGTGGACCGCGAGCTTCTGCAGATGCGGGATCGCGTCGCGGCAGCCGACGAACGCGAAGTTCAGCGTGCCCGCATAGCTCTCGCAGGTGATGTTCAGCGCCATGCCATGCGAGATCAGCGAGATCGGGTAGATCGCCTCGAGGCGCGCGCCGCGGAAGTACAACGGCACGTCCGGGCCCGGCACGTTCGACACCGTGACATTGAACATCGGCCGTACCCGCCCGCCGAGCGGCGTGAGCATCGACACCATGCTCGGCGCCATCAGCAGCATGGTGTACGGGGTCATCGCGTCGCGCGGCAGCGTCTGCGCATGCGCCTTGGCGCGCTGGGTCGACTCGACCACCGCTGCGAGCCGCTCGCGCGCGCCGTCGACGTCGGTGGCGAGCGAGGCGACGATGAAGGTGATCGCGTTGCCGGTGCCCTCGTCGCCGTCCGGCCGCACCGACACCGGCACGCCGGCGGTCAGCGCACGCGCCGGCAGCGTGCCGTCCTCGACCAGGAAGCGGCGCAGCGCGCCGCCGCACACCGACAGCACCACGTCGTTGAGCGTGCAGCCGGCGGCCTGGGCGATCGCACGCAGGCGCGGGATCGGCACCTGCAGCGTGGCGACGCGCCGCTGGCCCCGCACGCGGCCGTTCAGGCTCGAGCGCGGCGCCTCGAAGGGCAGCGTCATCGCCTCGGCGCCGCCCACCGCAGCACGCGCCATCGCGGCGAACGCGCCGGCGATCTTCGGCACCGAGCGCGCCTGCGTGCCGATCCCCTCGCGCAGCGTGCCGAGCAGCGCATCGAAGCTCGGCGCGCCGACCGCGGCCTTCGTGCGACGGGGCGGCCGGCGCACCGCGTCCGGCGCCCAGAACGGCGGCAGACCGAGGCTGGCCTCGGCGCTCTCGGCCATCGAGCGCATCAGCAGGCGCACGCCGCTCACGCCGTCGATCAGCGAGTGGTGCATCTTCACGTAGATCGCGAAGCGCCTGCCGGCGAGCCCCTCGATCAGGTGGAACTCCCAGGGCGGACGGCCGAGGTCCAACGGCTGGCTGTGCAGCCGGGCGACGAGCTGCCCGAGCTCGCGCTCGCCCCCGGGCCCCGGCAGCGCCGAGTGCCGCACGTGGTACTCCAGGTCGACCTCGCCCTCGGCCCAGCACGGCACCGGACTGCGCAGGCTCGGACGCTGCAGCCGGTAGCTCCACGGCGCGACCACGCCCCGCGGCGTGCGCAGGTCGGCCATCAGGTCCAGCAGATAGCGCGGTCCCGCGTCGTCGGGCAGCGAGAACGGCATCAGGCCCGCGATGTGCATCGGGGTGTCGCGCGACTCGACGAGCAGCCACGACGCGTCGAGCGGATTGAGCCGTTGGGTCGCCATGGCGTCGAGTGTAGCAGCGGCCGAGCTGGCCGGCGCGCCTCCCCGCGCCGGCGGGACCGGCAGCTAAGTGCTTGATTAAGTGCCCGATTCGCTCGCGGCGAGCGGTGCCGCGCCGCTATAATGGCGGATTCCCCGGCGATGCCCTCCAGCGACCCCCGCATGCAAGAACGCTACCTCCCCGCCGACGTCGAGTCCGCCGCCCAGCAGCACTGGACCGCGATCGACGCCTATCGCGCCGTCGAGCACGACCCGCGCTTCCCGAAGGGCAAGTACTACGCGTGCTCGATGCTGCCCTACCCCTCGGGCAAGCTGCACATGGGTCACGTGCGCAACTACACGATCAACGACGTCCAGTACCGCCACCTGCGGATGAACGGCTGGAACGTGCTGATGCCGATGGGCTGGGACGCGTTCGGGCTGCCGGCCGAGAACGCGGCGATGAAGAACAAGGTCGCACCCGCGAAGTGGACCTACGACAACATCGCCTACATGAAGAAGCAGATGCAGGCGATGGGCCTGGCGATCGACTGGTCGCGCGAGATCGCCGCCTGCGACCCGTCGTACTACAAGTGGAACCAGTGGCTGTTCCTGCGGATGCTCGAGCGCGGCATCGCCTACCGCAAGACGCAGGTCGTCAACTGGGACCCGGTCGACCAGACGGTGCTCGCCAACGAGCAGGTCATCGACGGCCGCGGTTGGCGCACCGGCGCGCTCGTCGAGAAGCGCGAGATCCCGGGCTACTACCTGAAGATCACCGACTACGC
>CAIUGQ010000026.1 GCA_903898725.1 uncultured Burkholderiales bacterium
AGCGCCGTGCATTCGAGGAGGAGCACACCATGGCAGACCCCAAGGCCATCCTGGTCGTCGGCGCGGGCGACGCGACCGGCGGCGCGATCGCGCGCCGCTTCGCGCGCGAGGGCTACATCGCCTGCGTCACGCGCCGCAGCGTCGACAAGCTCGCCCCGCTGGTCGACCGGATCCGCGCCGACGGTGGACAGGCCCATGCGTTCGGCAGCGACGCGCGCAAGGAGGAGGAGATGGTCGAACTCGTCGAGACCATCGAGCGCGACATCGCGCCGATCGAGGTGGCGGTGTTCAACATCGGCGCGAACGTGCGCTTCGGCATCACCGAGACCACATCGCGGGTCTACTTCAAGGTCTGGGAGATGGCCTGCTTCGGCGGCTTCCTGATGGGCCGCGAGACCGCCCGCGTGATGCTGCCGCGCGGCCGCGGCACCATCCTGTTCACCGGGGCGACCGCGAGCCTGCGCGGCCGCGAGGGCTTCGCGGCCTTCGCCGGCGCCAAGCACGCGCTGCGGGCGCTGGCGCAGAGCATGGCGCGCGAGCTCTGGCCCAAGGGGATCCACGTCGCGCACCCGATCATCGACGGCGCGATCGACACCGAGTTCATCCGCACGAACTTCCCGGAGCGCTACGCCATGAAGGACGTCGGCGGCATCCTCGACCCGGAGCACATCGCCGACACCTACTGGCAGATCCACTGCCAGCCGCGCGACGCCTGGACCCACGAGACCGAGCTGCGGCCGTGGATGGAGCCGTGGTGACGGCTTGCCGAGGCGGCCTGCCCGCGTTCCGCGTATCGCCCGTCGGGCGTGAGGCCCGGCGCGATTCGTGGAACCCTTCTGGCGTCGCGCCCCGGCGGCGCCAGGAGACGCACCCATGATCGACAACTTCGGCCGCAGCCAGCAGGTCACCAAGACCGCCGTCGTCAGCCCCCACGGGGTCGTCAGCGCCCAGCACCGCGTGGCCGCCGAGATCGGCGCGGCCGTGCTCGCAGGCGGCGGCGACTGCATCGACGCGGCGGTGGCCACCTCGTTCGCCATCGGCACGCTCGAGCCCTGGATGAGCGGCGTCGGCGGCATCGGCACGATGGTGATCTACCGTGCGAAGGAAGACCGCTACGAGGTCATCGGCTTCGGCGGCGAGTCGCCGGCCGGGCTCGATCCGCGCGACTACCCGCTCGCCGCCGACGGCACCGCGCAGGGCCTGTTCCCGTGGCGCCGTGTCGAGGGCGACCGCAACCTGCACGGCCCCGCCTCGATCGCGGTGCCCGGCGTGGTCGCCGGCATGGGCGAGGCCCATCGCCGCTACGGGCGTCAGCCCTGGGCCGACCTGGTGCGGCCCGCCGCGGCACTGGCCGACGAAGGGCTGCTGGTGGACTGGTACACCACGCTGAACATCGCCACCGGCGCGGAAGAACTGCGCCTGTACCCGACGGCGGCCGAGGAGTTCCTGCGCAACGGGCTGCCCCCGAGCGTGGGCTGGGGCGTGCGCGACATCCAGCGCCTGCCGCGGCCGCGCTATGCGGCGACGCTGCGGCACATCGCCGACCACGGCGCCCGCAGCCTGTACGAGGGCGACCTCGCGCAGGCGCTGGCCGGCGAGATCGCCGCGGCCGGCGGGTCGCTGCGCGCCTCGGACCTCGCGGCCTACCGGGCACGCGTGACGCCCTCGCTCGCGATCCCGTACCGCGGCGCGGTGGTGCACGCGACGCCCGAGCTCACCGCCGGCCCGACCCTCGCCCAGACGCTGAAGCTGCTGTCGGACTGGACACCGAGCTCGAGTGCGCCGGATGCCGCGGCCTATGCCGCCTACGGCCGGGCGCTGCAGCAGGCCTACCGCCAGCGGCTGAGCGACATGGGCGACGCCGACGGCAAGCGCGCGATCGGCGCCGAGCACCTGCCGCCGACCTGCACCACCCACTTCAACGTGGTCGACGCCGAAGGGAACATGGTGTCGGTCACGCAGACGCTGCTCGGCATCTTCGGCTCGAAGTTCGTCGGGCCCGACACCGGCATCCTGATGAACAACGGGATCATGTGGTTCGACCCGGAACCCGGCCGGACGAACTCGCTCGCCGGCGGGCGCCGGTGCCTCGCGAACTACACGCCGGCAATCGCGGCGATCGGTCCGTCGCGGCGGATGGCGGTCGGCGCCTCGGGCGGGCGGCGCATCCTGCCGGCGGTCGCGCAGATGCTCTCGTTCGCGATCGACTACGGCATGGACCTGCAGGCGGCCTTCGACACGCCGCGCATCGATGCCTCCGAGGGCGCGATCCTCATCGGCGACGCGCGGCTCGCGAAGGACGTGCAGGCCGCGCTCGCGCGCGAGTTCGACTTCGTGCCGGTGGCGCCGCTGACGCTGCCGATGAAGTTCGCCTTCCCGTCGGCGGTGCTGCGCGACGGGGCGACGAACCAGGGCGCGACCGAGGTGTTCCAGCCCTGGGGCGACGCGGTGGCCGGCGGCTGAGGCTGCGGACGGGCCGCCCTGCGGCGGCCCGGTGTGCGGCTACGCGGCCGCCAGGAAGTCGACGACCAGACGGTTGAACTTCTCGGCGTGCTCCCACTGCGCCCAGTGGCCGCAGCGGCTGAACAGGTGCAGGTCGGCGTCGGGCAGGCCCCACGCCAGGCGCAGCCCGATGTCGAAGGGCACGAACCGGTCGTCGCGGCCCCAGACGATCAGCGTGCGCGCCTTCACCTCGCCCAGCCGGTGGCCGTAGTCGGGGAACTGGCGCGGGTTCGCCGCGATGCTCTTGACGAAGTTCTCGAGGTGGTCGCGCCGCGCGAGCATGTTCTCGAGCCGAGCCTGGTAGAGGTCCTCGGTGAGGCTGCTGGTATCGAACACGAACGCCGCCATCATCCGCTTGAGGTGCTCGATCGTCGGGTCGCGGTAGAGCGCCTGGATCAGCTTGATGCCTTCGGTGGGCATCGGCATAAACTGGCTCGGGCCGCCGGTGCCGCCGCCCATCAGCACCAGCCGGCCCGCACGCTCCGGGTAGGCCAGCGCGAAGGCGACGGCACTGTGGCCGCCCATCGAGTTGCCGATCAGGTGCGCGCGCTCGATCCCCAATGCATCGAGCACGCCCTTTGTGATGCGCGCGTTCAGGTCCGAGCGCGAGCCGGTGCACACCACCGAGTCGCTGCGGCTCCAGCCGGGGCAGTCGATCAGCAGCACCCGCCAGCCCGCGGCGACCACCGGCTCGACGTTGCGATGGAAGTTCGCCCAGCCGCTGGCGCCCGGCCCAGAGCCGTGCAGCATCACGACGACGCCGGGCCCGGTGCCGCAGTCGTTGTAGTGGATCCGATAGCGGGTCTCGCCGTCGGGGACGTCGACGAACCGGCTGCTCGAGGCTTCGGTGAGGGTCATGGTGGCGCGCGCTCCTGGGGGTCGCACTATCGGGACGGCGGCGCGGCGCGGCAAGTGGGTGCACCCAGTGCACGTCGTGCCGGAGCGCCGACGAGACCGCAGGGCCGCAGGGCGAAGGGGCCGCGGCGGCGTGTTCAGCGCTCGGCCGGCGCGGCGGCGATGCCGTCGGAGATCTGTCGCGCCAGCGCGCGCAGCAGCGGCACGTGCCGCGCGCGGATCTCGCGCAGCGCGACCACGTCGCGCACGAACACCAGGTTCACCGCGGCGATCGCGTGCGCGCCGTCGAGGATCGGGCAGGCGATCGCGGTGACGTCGGATTCGCTCAGCCACTCGCCGGCGTTCAGCGCGTAGCCGCGCCGGCGTGTCTCGGCGAGCAGGCGATCGACGCGCCGCGTGTCGCGCGCGAGCGCGCCGTCGGCGTCGTCGCGCGCCCGCAGCATCGCGAGCGTGGCCTCGCGCGCCTCGTCGGCACAGTGCGCGAGCCACGCGCGGCCGAGCGAGGACACCAGCATCGGGATCCGCACGCCGATGGTGGCGCGGTGCTGGGAGAGCATGCTCTGGCGATGCGTGGATTCGCGCACCACCATGTCGACGCCGTCGGGCGTGGCCAGGTCGCTCGGCCAGGACAGCGACCGCAGGTGGGCCCGCATCGCGGGCGCGGCGACCGAATCGATCCAGCCGCTGCCCACGTAGCCTTCGGCCAGCCGCCTGACCTCGAAGGTCAGCGCATAGGTGCCGCCGCCGTCGCGGTGGTCGACCAGCCCCTCGGCCTTGAGGGTCTCGAGCAGGCGCTTGGCGGTGGTGCGATGGATGCCGGTGGCACGCGCCACGTCGAGCACGCTGCCGATCCCGCCGGCGAGCCCGTTGAGCGCGCGCAGCACCGCCAGCCCCCGGACGAGGCCGCGCACTTCCTTGTACTGGGAGGTCTCGGTCGCGACGGCGCGTCGCATGGCTCGCCTCGGGGTTGGTGCACTGGGTGCACCGAGTGTACGCGCCCGGGGGCAGCCCCGAGAATCCGCCGGCGTCGGGATCCACCGCGGCCCCGGCACCGCATCACACCCCGACCGAGGAGACCCGATGAACCCCACCCGCCGCGCCGTCTGCGCCGCCGCCTCGCTGCTCACCCTCGCCCCGCCGCTGCGGGCGCAGGAGTGGCCCGCCAAGCCCATCCGCATCGTCGTGCCCTACCCGGCCGGCGGCAACGCCGACTCGGCCGCCCGCGTTCTCGCCGAGGCGGTGACGGGCGCGCTGCGGCAGCCGCTGCTGGTCGACAACCGGCCCGGCGCCTCGACGATCATCGGCACCGAGATGGTCGCCCGCGCCGCGCCGGACGGCTACACGATCGGGCTGGTGACGGACTCGCACGCGATCAACCAGGCGCTCGCGAAGACCTCGAAGGGCGCCGAGCTGCTGGGCGCCAAGCTGCCGTACGATGCCATCCGCGACTTCGCGCCGATCTGCGGCGTGGCGCAGGTGCCGCTGGTGCTGGTGGTCCATCCGAAGGTGCCGGCGCGCAGCGTCAAGGAGCTGGTCGCCTATGCCCAGTCGCGCAAGGACCAGGGCGCGAACTTCGGCACGATGGGCACCGGCAGCCCGTGGTTCGTCCACATGCACCAGCTGCGCCGCCTCTTCGGCGCCGAGCTGACCGATGTGCCGTACAAGGGACTGGCCCCGGCCGCCACCGACCTGATCGGCGGGCAGATCGACACGATGGTGATGCCCATCCACTACGCGCAGCAGTTCCTGTCGACCGGCAAGCTCGTGCCGCTGGCGGTCACCACCGCGCAGCGTCACCCGCTGCTGCCCGCCGTGCCGACGCTCGCCGAGGCCGGCTACCCGGGCCTGGAGGTGTCGAACTGGTTCGGCTTCGTCGCGCCGGCCGGCACGCCGCAGCCGATCGTCGACCGCCTGTCGCGCGAGTTCGTCGCGGCGCTGAAGTCGCCGCAGGTGAAGGAGAAGTTCAACCTCACCGGCGATCCGTACCCGGCCGACGCGGCCGAGCTCGCCGCCCGCATCCGGCGCGACGTCGACGTCTACGGCGCCGTCATCGCCGCCACCGTGAAGTGATCCGCAAGGGGCCCCGACCATGACCACATCGATCGACTTCGAGACCGACGTCCTGGTCGTCGGCTCCGGCCCCACCGGCGCGACCGCCGCGCTCGCGCTCGCCAGCTGCGGCGTGCGCGTGCACCTGGCGTCGAAGTGGAACTGGCTGGCCAACTCGCCGCGCGCGCACATCACCAACACCCGCGCGGTCGAGGTGCTGCGCGACCTCGGTGTCGAGGCCGAGGCGCGCAAGCACGCCACGCCCTGGGAATGGATGGGCGAGACGCTGTGGACGACCAGCTTCGCCGGCCCCGAGATCGCGCGGCTGCGCACCTGGGGCACCGGCGAGGCGCGGGTCGGCGACTACCTGCAGCAGAGCCCGTGCACGATGCTCGACGTGCCGCAGACCTTCATGGAGCCGGTGCTGGTCCACGAGGCGGCCTCGCGCGGTGCCTCGATCGCGATGAACACCGAGTACCTGTCGCACGTGCAGGACGCCGACGGCGTGACGGTGGCGCTGCGCGACCGGCTCTCGGGCCGAGAGTACGCGGTGCGCGCCAAGTACCTCTTCGGTGCCGACGGGGCGCGCTCGAAGATCGTCGAGGACATCGGCCTCGAGCTCGAGGGGCACGTGGCGCGCGCGGGCACCCACTACACGCTGTTCAAGGCCGACCTGGCGCGCTACGTCGCGCACCGCCCGAGCATCCTCTACTGGATCGTCACGCCCGATGCGAGCTTCGGCGAGATCGGCCAGGGGCTGCTGCGCGCGATCAAGCCCTGGAACCAGTGGATCGCGGGCTGGGGCTTCGACAAGGACGCCGGCGAGCCGCAGTACACCGAGGACGAGCTCAAGCGGCGGATCCGCATCCTGATCGGCGACGACGACGTACCGATCGAGATCGAGTCGCGGATGGTCTGGTACGTGAACCAGCAGTACGCGAAGACCTACTCGTCGGGCCGCGTCTTCTGCGGCGGCGACGCGGTGCACCGGCACCCGCCCTCGAGCGGGCTCGGCTCGAACACCTGCATCCAGGATGCGTTCAACCTCGCCTGGAAGCTGGCCTACGTGGTCAAGGGCTGGGCGGGTCCGGCGCTGCTCGACTCGTACTCGCTCGAGCGCGCACCGGTCGGCCGGCAGGTCGTGCTGCGCGCCAACCAGTCGCGGCTCGACTATGCGCCGCTCAACCGCGCGTTCCGCGACCTCGACGCGCCGAACCCGGTCGAGGCGGGGCTGGCGAAGCTCGCCGACCCCGGGCCGGACGGCGTCGCCCGGCGTGCGGCGCTCGCGGAGGCGCTGCAGCTCAAGAACACCGAGTTCAACGCGCTGGGCACCGAGACCAACCAGCGCTGCGTGTCGGGCGCGGTGATCCCGGATGCGGACGGCGCAGACGAAGTGTGGGCGCGCGATCCGGGGCTGCATGCGCAGGCCACGACGCGCCCCGGCGCGAAGCTCCCGCATGCCTGGCTGGTGGGCGCGGACGGACACCGGATCTCCACGCTCGACCTTGTCGGACGGGGCCTGTTCACGCTGGTGACCGGGATCGCGGGCACGGCCTGGGTCGAGGCCGCACGCGCGCTCGGCGAGGACTGCCTGCGCACGGCGGTGATCGGTGCGCCGGGCGCGCTCGATGTGTACTACGCCTGGCATCGGGTGCGCGAGATCGAGGAGGGTGGCGCGCTGCTGGTGCGGCCGGACGGCGTGGTCGCGTGGCGCTGCCAGAGCGCGACCGCGGACGCCGAGGCCGCGCGGGTCGCGCTGGGCGGCGCGCTGGCTAGGGTCCTCGACCGGGCGTGACCGCCGGCGGGTACGCGCGGGCGG
>CAIUGQ010000027.1 GCA_903898725.1 uncultured Burkholderiales bacterium
GGCACGCGCGAGCCGCCCGTCCCGGGAAGGGTCCCGGATCCGCCCGTGCCGGAGAGGGTCCTGGATCCGCCCGTCCCGGGCGGGGGACGCCGCCCGTGCGAGGCGTCGATGCGCGCCTCGGCCCGCAGCGCGCGCTGCAGGCGGGTGGCCATCACCGCGAGCGCGATGATGATCAGCCCGAGGCCCGCGGCGACGTAGCGGTGGAGCATCTCGACCCAGGCCTTGAACTCGGTCACCGGGCCCTGCGGCCGCTCGGCAGCCTCGGCGCGGATGGTCTCGAGCGCGCCCAGCGGGGTGATCTTGCCGTAGCAGCCCGGCCAGTCGGGGCAGCCCAGCCCGGCATCGGTGACGCGCACGAACGCGCCGAACATGATCAGGTCGAAGGTGAGGAACAGCGCGAAGAACAGCAGCTTGCGGAAGGCGGACATGGCGGGCGCCCCGTCAGCCGACGCGCGAGGCCTTCAGGAGCCGCGAGATGTCCTTGCGGATCTTCGCGGGCTCGCCGTCGGCCGGGAAGCGCATCATCAGGTTGCCCATCGGGTCGATGACCCAGAGGTAGTCCTCGAGGCGACGGCCCGGCTCGACGGGCATCAGCGCGGCCAGCTCGGCCGCGTCGGCGCGCATCACGAAGGTGCCTTCGTAGTCGCGCATCAGCTCGGCCGACGGCTTGACCGCATCGGTCACCAGCCACACGCGGTCGATGCGCTCGCGCTCCTTGCCCGTCATGGTGCGCTGCTGGCGCAGCGCGTAGAGCTTGTCGGCACAGGCCTTCTCGCACGCGCCGGCGTCGACCTGCAGCACCACCCACTGGCCGAGGTGCGTGGCGAACCGGTAGGGCTTGCCTTCGGCGTCGACGAGCCGCAGCTCGGGGACCGGCCGCTGCGGCAGGATCAGGGTGCCGAAGTTGGTGCGGCCGCTGGGCGGCAGCACGTAGTAGAACAGGTACGACAGGATCACCGGCGAGGCGCAGACGAGCAGCACCGCCAGCAGCTTCAGTCGCTGGTTGCGAAAGCGTGACGGGTCGGCCGGCGGGGTGTCGGCGGCAGGGCTGACCGACGAGGCGGCCTGGGAGTCGGGAGGGGCGGTGTTCACGGGTGCTGCGTCGTGGCGCCGCGGGATGGCGGCGTGCCGGCGGATTCTACCGCCGCACCCATCCCCCCATTGCCGACGAGGCGAGGCGGTCGACGGGGTTCGTGACGCTGTTCACGCACAGGCCTCGGCGACGCGCCCGCACCACGCGGCGGACCCGGCTGTCCGCTCGAGGCATACGCCTGCGCGGCCGAAGCCGCCGCCGAGACTTCCGACAATGTTGCAACGCGGTCGTTCGGCTAGCATGTTCCATCGATCACTCAAGCGACCTCCTCAGATGAAACGTGCGCTCATCACAGGCATCACCGGACAGGACGGTGCCTACCTCGCCGAGCTCCTGCTCAAGAAGGGCTACGAGGTCCACGGCATCAAGCGGCGGTCGTCGCTGTTCAACACCGATCGGATCGACCACCTGTACCAGGACCCCCACGCCGACGGCCGTCGGATGATCCTGCACTACGGCGACCTGACCGATTCGACGAACCTGATCCGGATCGTCCAGCAGGTCCAGCCCGACGAGATCTACAACCTCGCGGCGATGAGCCACGTGGCGGTGTCCTTCGAGACGCCCGAGTACACGGCCAACGCCGACGCGATCGGCACGCTGCGCCTGCTCGAGGCGATCCGCATCCTGGGGCTGGAGAAGAAGACGCGTTTCTACCAGGCGTCGACCTCCGAGCTGTACGGCAAGGTGCAGGAGATCCCCCAGAAGGAGACGACCCCCTTCTACCCGCGCAGCCCGTACGCCGTCGCCAAGCTCTACGGCTACTGGATCACGGTGAACTACCGCGAGGCGTACGGCATGTACGCCTGCAACGGCATCCTGTTCAACCACGAGTCCCCGCTGCGCGGCGAGACCTTCGTGACGCGCAAGATCACGCGTGCGCTGGCCCGCATCAAGCTGGGCCTGCAGGACGCGCTGTACCTGGGCAACATGGACGCCAAGCGCGACTGGGGCCACGCCAAGGACTACGTCGAGATGCAGTGGCTGATGCTGCAGCAGCAGGAGGCCGAGGACTTCGTCATCGCCACCGGCGTGCAGTACTCGGTGCGCGAGTTCGTGTCGCTGGCCGCGCAGGAGCTCGACATGGAGGTCCGCTGGGAGGGCCAGGGCGAGAACGAGAAGGGCTACGACTCGCGCGGCCGCGTGATCGTCGCGGTCGACCCGCGCTACTACCGCCCGACCGAGGTCGAGACGCTGCTGGGCGACGCCACCAAGGCGCACACCAAGCTGGGCTGGAAGCCGCGCACGACCTTCGCCGAGCTGGTGACGGAGATGGTCCGCGAGGACCTGAAGTCCGCCGAGCGCGACGAGCTGGTCAAGAAGCACGGCTTCGCGGCCTACGACTACCACGAGTGATCCGGCGCGCAGCATGATGAAGACGGATGCACGCATCTTCGTCGCCGGCCACAAGGGGCTGGTCGGCTCGGCCCTGGTGCGTGCGCTGCACGCCCAGGGGTACTCGAACCTGCTGCTGCGCGGCTCGAAGGACCTCGACCTGCGCGACCCCGCGGCGGTCGAGCGCTTCTTCGCCGAGACGAAGCCGGAGTACGTGTTCCTGGCGGCCGCGAAGGTCGGCGGGATCATCGCCAACTACAAGTACCCGGTCGAGTTCCTGGCCGACAACCTCGCGATCCAGAACAACGTGATCGCCGCCTCGCACCGGCACGGCGTGACGCGCCTGCTGTTCCTGGGCTCGTCGTGCATCTATCCGAAGCTCGCGCCGCAGCCGCTGCAGGAGCGCTCCCTGCTCACCGGGCCGCTCGAGTCGAGCAACCGGGCGTATGCGCTCGCCAAGATCGCCGGCATCGAGCTGATCTGGAGCTACAACCGGCAGTACGGCACGCAGTACACGGCCGCGATGCCCACGAACCTCTACGGGCCGGGCGACAACTATCACCCGGAGAACTCGCACGTCATTCCGGGGCTGCTGCGCAAGTTCCACGAGGCGAAGGCCTCGGGCGCGGCAACGGTGACCGTCTGGGGCACCGGCACGCCGCGGCGCGAGTTCCTGTTCAGCGACGACATGGCGCGTGCCTGCGTGCACATCCTGAACCTCGATGCCGCCACGTACGCGGGCCTGCTCGGCTCGGACGAGACGGCCACCGGCCAGTTCGATCCGCCGCTGGTCAACGTCGGCGTCGGTCACGACGTGACGATCGCCGAGCTCGCCTCGATGGTCGCGAAGGTCGTCGGCTGGTCGGGCACGATCCAGTACGACACCAGCAAGCCCGACGGCACGCCCCGCAAGCTGATGGACGTGACCAAGCTCCATTCGCTGGGCTGGCGGGCGAGCACCGATCTGGCCGACGGGCTGCAACTCGCCTACCAGGAATTCGTCCACACCCTCGGGTAGTGAGACTGCGGCATACGGCACATCGCCGGACCGCTCTGCAGCGGATCATGATCCCCTGACCGCGCGCCTCCCGCGCGCGGTCTGACACGGCGTCTCCTCAGGCGCGCCCTCGGGCGCGGTCCGAGGGGTCGCGGCCACGGACCGGTCGACCGGTCCGGACCTCGCGGTGGGACTGTGATGCGTAGATGGACGTCGCGCGATCGCCGCCAGGCGATCATGCTGATCCTCCCGGTGATCGCCGCATGTGGCGGTGGGGGGGGCGATTCGGCGCCTGCTCCGGCGCCGGCGCCTGCGCCCGCACCAGCCCCAGCCCCGGCGCCTGCGCCTGCCCCGGCACCTGCTCCCGCACCCGCTCCCGCTCCCGCTCCCGCTCCCGCTCCCGCGCCCGCACCTGCGCCTGCACCCGCACCTGCGCCTGCGCCCGCGCC